>JAUNBV010000069.1:314-10040 GCA_030526885.1 Syntrophomonadaceae bacterium | reverse complement strand
GACAACGTTGTCGTTTCTGAGTTATTCACAGGCTTTGGAGCTGCTGGCGCTGCCCGAGTCGGAGCGGGAAAAGTTTATCGAGGGGCATGATATGGAAAGCTTGACCACACGGGAGTTCAGGGCCCTGATCCAAGAGGAAAAGCAAAAGATGCAGCTGGAACTGGAGCGCGCCGAGCAGTACCTGGAGGAAACTCAAGATGAGTTGGAGCTAAAGGAGGAGGAATTGGCGGAAGCCCCGCCGGAACTGGCATTTAGCGATTAGCAAATAGGGGTTTGCCCGCGAATAGCGGACGCTTCGCGCCCGCAGTGGGTAGAACGTTTCCCGTGATGGGTGAACGAAGCAAGCACAGAGCGCGGAAACGGCCTACACACGATGGGTGTTGCGGTTGGCGGTTAGCCCGCAAAAGCTTCCCGAAAATATGTTACAAATGACTTTTTATTATACTATATGTTATACTAGGCATACTGTAGGACAAGGAGGCTTTTTATCGAATGCTGCGATTAGAGGATGTGAGCGTGCGGGTCACGAATGGGGAGGGCGCTGAAAACGGCGGCCCCCGCGAGATCCTGCATAACATAAACGTGGAATTTGAGCGGGGCAGGCTCTATGCCATCACCGGGCCCAACGGCGGCGGCAAGACTTCCCTGGCTAAAACCATCATGGGGATTTATCCGAATCATACGGGGCGGATTATTTTTGATGGTGAGGATATCAGCGGGATGGGCGTGACCGAGCGCGCGCGCCGCGGTATCGGCTACGCTTTTCAACAGCCGCCGCGCTTTAAGGGTATAACCATCGACAGCCTACTGGCGTTGGCGGCGCCGGAAGCCGATCCTTCCTTCCTGCGCGCCCAACTGCGCGGGGTGGGGCTGTGCCCCGAGGATTATGTCGATCGTGATCTGGGGACGGGCTTAAGCGGCGGGGAGGTAAAGCGCATCGAAGTGGCGCAGCTGTTGTTGCGCAATTGCCCGCTGGCTATTTTTGACGAGCCGGAGGCGGGAGTAGACTTATGGACGATTCAGCAGCTTATCACCCTGATCTTGAATTCTTACCATAATAACTCCGAAAGGCTGGCCATCATCATCAGCCACAACGAAAAAATATTGCCCATCTGTGACGAGATTATCGTAATCGATGAAGGCCAAATCACCGGCCGCGGCACGGCGGAGGAGATATGGCATTTAATCCGCGATGAGGTGGAGTGTAAAGCGCGCGAGCACTGCCGGGGAGGAGTAGTCATATGTTAAAGCCCGACAGTGTGCTGAACGATAAACGCAATCAAAGCCTGCTTAACGCTATTGCCGGGCTCGAGAAGATTCCCGCCGCCGGTGCGGTGAACATCCGGTCTAACGGGGAGGTGGCGCTGCGCCGTTCCAGCCCCAACGTAAAGCTCAGCTCGCTGCCGGACAAGCCCGGCCTGCTGGTGGACGTTAAAGCGGGCGCCAAGGGAGAAACCGTGTATGTGCCGGTGGTCCTGACCGCCGATGGTATGCATGACAAGGTTTACAACACCTTTTTGGTCAATGAGGATGCCGAGGTATTAATCGTGGCCGGATGCGGCATCCATAATACTTGCAGCGAGCAGGCGCAGCATGACGGCATCCATGAGATCATCGTAAAAAAAGGCGGCAAGCTGCGCTATGTGGAAAAACATTACGGCGAGGGCAAGGGCGACGGCCGGCGGGTGCTGAACCCCACTACCGTTATCCGGCTGGAAGCCGGCGCCGCCGCCGAGCTGGAAATGGTGCAGATCAAGGGCGTGGACGATACCATCCGTGATACGGTGGCTTATCTGGGCGATAAGGCCAGCCTGAAGATTACCGAGCGTTTGCTCACCGAAGGCTGCCAGAATGCGGAATCCATCGTGAATATATATCTGGAGGGCAAGGACAGCAGCGCTCAGGTGCTGTCGCGTTCGGTGGCTCAGGACACCTCGGCGCAAATATTCCGCGCGGCTTTGATCGGCAAAAACACTTGTATGGGCCATGTGGAATGCGACGCCATTCTGATGGATCAGGCCCGCATCAAGTCGGTGCCGGAAATCGCCGCCGAGGACGCAGGAGCGGTGTTGACCCATGAGGCCGCCATCGGCAGGATCGCCGGCGAACAGCTCATTAAACTGATGACCCTGGGTTTGACCGAACAGGAGGCTATTAACGCTATCCTGGAGGGATTTTTGAAATAGGAATCGGGAGGCAAGGCACATGAACCTAAATTTATTTAAGACTTATGTGCGGGTGATAGACACCCAAAACTTTTCTCGTACCGCTGAGGAAATCGGCATTTCTCAGCCCGCGGTGACTAAACAGATACAAAGCCTGGAGGATATTTACGGGGTGATGCTGCTGGAACGCTCCGGCCGCCGGCTGCGACCGACCGAAGCGGGGGAAACGCTGTATCAGTGCGCCCGCGAGATCATCCGCCTGGTGGAGCGCACCGAGCGTGAAATGCAGGCCATGGCCGACAGCAACAAGGGAAGCCTAACCCTGGGGGCGAGCACCATTCCCGGCCAATACCTCCTGCCCAGACTAATAAAACAGTACAAGGACATACACAGCCAGGTCAGCATTTCTTTGAGCATTTCCGACAGCGAAAGGGTGTTTAATCAGGTGGCCGACCGCAATCTGGACGTGGGCATCGTAGGTGCATGGCTCAACAGCCGCAAGGTCGAGGGCTTCCCCTGGATGACCGATGAGCTGGTAGTCATCGCCCCCACCAATTATCAAGGCGGCAAGGGCGATTCGGTACGCCTGAGCGAGCTGCACAACGAGAAATGGATTATCCGCGAAAAAGGCTCCGGAACCCGCCGCAGCATGGAGGAATTGTGGTTTAATGCCGGGTTAAGAAGGGAGAACCTCACCATCGCCATGGAAGCAGGCAGCACGGAGGCCGTTATCGCAATGGTGGAGGCCGGCATGGGTATTTCCATCGTCAGCCGTCTGGCTTTGAGTTCCGCCGCCGCCCGGTTGCGCTGCCGTGAACTGCGCATCAGGGATCAGGATGTCACCCGCCAGCTCTATGTTATCTATCCCAGTCAAAGATCCCGCCGTGACTCCGTGAACAATTTCCTGGAGTATCTCAAGGCAATGAAAGCATAAGGGGTTCTAAGCATGGCTGGGCGAAAGAGCGTGGACCCTGAGCGTGAGGCTCAACGCCTGGCGCGGATGCTGGAATACGAGCACGAGCTGTGGGCGCGGGGCCATGCCCTGGTGGCCGGGCTGGACGAGGTGGGACGTGGCTGTATCGCAGGGCCGGTAGTGGCCGCAGCCGTGGTGTTGCCACCCGGCGCCATGGCGGAGGGCATCAACGATTCCAAGTTGCTGAGCGCCAAAAAGCGGGCGGCGCTGGCGGAAGCAATAAAGCGGGTAGCGCTGGATTGGGCCATAGCCGCGGTGTCACCGGCCTGTATTGACGCCGTCAATATCCTTCAGGCCACGCGGCTGGCTATGGGGATGGCGGTAAGAGGGCTTAACCCAATGCCGGATTACCTGCTGGTAGACGCGGTGCGACTGCCGGATGTGGCTTTGCCGCAGCAGGCTATAATAAAAGGCGATCAGCGCAGCATGAGTATTGCGGCGGCATCCATTTTGGCCAAGGTGGAGCGCGATGCGATGATGGCGCGTTACGGCGCCATATATGCCGGTTACGGTTTTGAACGCCATGCGGGTTACGGTACGGCGGAGCACCGGCGGGCCATCGAAGCGCAGGGCCCCTGCCCGCTGCACCGCATGAGCTTTGCCCCCTTGAAGGGCTGTGACGAAGCGGCCGCCACCGTGCAGCCGCCTCTTTTTTGAGTTTTCAGTTGCGCGTCATCCCCCAAGGTATTTGTGACCTACAGATTATCACACAACCGTTGTGATAGATGAGTCATGGAAACCAAGCCCCCTTGAGGTAAGTGACAACTTAAAAAGAGGTTATTTATGATAAAGCAGGCATTGGGCAGACAGGGTGAAGAATTGGCGGCGTCATATTTGCAGGCGCAGGGATATTTGATCCTTACGCGTAATTACCGTTGCCGCGAGGGCGAGATCGATATTATATGCGAAGTGGGCCGCACCTTGGTGTTCGTGGAGGTAAAGACCCGCCGCAGCCTGACCTTTGGCAGCCCGGAGGAGGCGGTGACGCTCAGGAAGCAGGACACCATCCGCCGGGTGGCCATGCACTGGCTGCGGGAGCAGCAGATGTATCGGAGGGATCTGCGCTTTGACGTCGTCAGCATTTTGTTGACCGGTGAAGAGCCAAAACTAAGCCATATAAAAAACGCGTTTTAGGGGGACAAGAGAACATGCTTATTTACGGCAAGGAAATCAGGGCGCGGATGACAGTGCGCCTCAAGGAAGCTTTTAAAGCTCATGCGCTGGGCCTGGCCATCGTATGCGTGGGCGACGATCCGGCTTCCCTGGCCTATGTCCGCTCGGTGATGAAGTATGGGCAGGAGTTGGGCGTGCGGTGCCGCTTTGTGCATCTGGCGCATAATGTGCCCGAAGATACGGTGATAAACGCCATAGACGAGTTGAACGGCGCCTCCTCCATCCATGGCATCATGATTCATGCCCCGCTGCCGGAGGGCTTGAGCGCGGAGCGCATTATTCAGCGCATTAGCCCGGCCAAGGATGCCGAAGGGGTGCAGCACGTAAATCAGGGGCGCTTGCTGGAACGCTGCGGGGTGGTGAAGCCCTGTACCCCCAAGGCGGTGGTACGCATCCTGAAAGAGCACGATATTTCCTTAGCGGGGCGGAAAATATGCGTTATCGGGCGCAGCCGCATCGTGGGCGCGCCCCTGAGCATGATGCTGATGGATGAGGACGCCACCGTCACGCTGTGTCACAGCCGTACCCGCAACCTGAAGCAAGAAACGCTGGCGGCGGACATCATAGTTTCGGCCACGGGACACATCGGCTTGGTGACCGTGGACATGGTGCGTCCGGAGAGCATTGTCATCGACGTGGGCACCAGCTTTGATGAAAACGGTAAAATGCATGGCGATGCACACCCTGCCGTAGCGGAAAAGGCCGCCATCCTTAGCGCGGTGCCCGGTGGGGTAGGCAGCATCACCGTACCGGAGCTGTTCGACAATCTGTTGATCCTGGCGGGAATATCCTGATTACGGCAGGAAAATCCCTTCGGGATCGATGGTCTTATACAGCAATTCCAACTCATGGCGGGTGGGGGGCAGGGTTTCGCCTTTCACCCGTGAAATATTCAAGTCGAAACTGCAATTATCGCGCACTTGCTCCGGCGTAAAGCCGGGGTGTACGGTATCCAGATACATCTCGCCGTCGGCGTCGAAATAGAATACCCCCATATCGCTGATTACGGCGGATGGCCCGCCGCGCATGGCCTTGTTATAGACCTCGGCTTTGGGCACCATTTCGCCGCCCGGCCATTTGGGTATGCGCCAGCCGGGGGAGGTTATGAAGTCCACGTTTTCCTTAAAACGGCGCTTTTCCTGCACCATGGTGAACACGGTGCGGCGGGCCAGCGAATTTATGTCGGAATTGCCGCCCCCGCCGGGCAATCGTTTTTGCGGGATTAGGCCGTAGCGGCCAATGGCGGTGGTGTTGACGTTGCCGTAGCGGTCTATTTCCGCGCCGCCCAGAAATGCCAGATCAACCACGCCGCGCTGCAATTGATTGGTCACATCAAAGGTGCCGGAAGCGATGGCGGCTTGGTAGCTGCAACGGGCATCGCCCACGGAGGTGGGGATGGAAATAGGGCGCCCGTCCACGCTCCCCGCCTCATAGATGCACACGGCATTGGGCGCGGTGGTGAGCTGGGCCAGGGCTATAGCCAGCATGGGCAGGCCAGTCCCGGCAAATACTATGTCGCCGTCCCTTACTTCGCGGGCCGCAGCCACAGCCAGCAAATCAATCGGCTTGAAATCTCCCGGTCCGACATAATCGTTCATAGTATTCATGCGCGCGTCCCCCTTTTCACTCGATTGGAATAACCCAAAACCGGGTTGGCCCTGAGCGCTTCCAGCCGGGCTACCCCCAGCTTGTCCAGATAAGCTGCGTGGTCGGGTATATCATACACCCATTCCCGCAGCCATTGGTCCATGGTTTCCTGTCGGCGGCTGGCTTGGTAAAGCTCGCCGATGAAGGCGCCGTCGGTCTCATAATGGCCGAAGGAACCGGTGGGGTGCGCTGCCCAGGGCATATCCACGATATAGTCGATCTGATAACCGGGAATATGGTTCTGGGTAGGCTCGCGCCTAAGGTATTCCTCCGGCACGATGTTTTCCGCCAGTACGATTACCTTATCGGATGCTTTGGTGGCTTCGGAATCCACGTACACCTGACCCGAGATGCGTACCGTACCTTCCTCGCCCACGGTCTGTACCGCCGCAATGCACCAGTCGGGGTTGACGGCGGGGAGGTGCAGCAGTTCGCTGTCATAGAAATTATCCCTTACTATCTCATACTTTTTGTTCGGTATTTTGGGATTGCTGCCGTCGCGCAGCCCCAACTGACCCAGATTATCGTAAGCGGGATTCAATATATCGGTGCCCATCGAAGCGTAGGACGGCATATAGGGCAATCCCATGCTGCCGGCGGTGAGCCGGGCCAGCATATGCATGAGGCTGTAATCCTCGATAATGATTTCGCCGCGCTCGGCTTTGCGGGCCAGATTGGCGCCCATCTTGCCGTACATTTCATGTCCCATCCAGCTTGATTCCCATATTTTTACGCAGCCTGCCCCGATCAGCAACTCGCTGTGGGTTCCGCCGCCCAGTTCCGCCAGATGAAGGTTTCTTTTGCCCTGCCGGATCATTTCATACACGGCGGCCATAGGACGGCGCCAGATGGTGAAGCCGGAAAAGGTTATGCAGGCGCCGTCCGGGATCAGCGCTACCGCCTCCTGCAAAGATATGATCTGTGGTTTAGCCATGTTCATCGCTCCTCAATAGATGCTTTCGATATCGTAAGGTGTTACCTGATAAACGTAATAATTCAGCCAGTTGGCAAACAGCAAGTTGGCGTGGCTGCGCCAGCGCACCTGCGGGCTCTGCTTCGGATTGTCATCGGGATAATAATTTATCGGTGGCGCGATGCCCAGTCCCTGGCTGAGGTCGCGCTCGTATTCCTGATGCAAATTATCGGCGTCATACTCGCCATGCCCGGTGACAAATATCTGCCGCCCGTCGCGGCTGGCCACCAGATAGACCCCGGCCTGTTCCGATTCGGCCAGCAGCTGAAGCTCCGGTACCGTCAGAATTTCCTCCCGCCGCACTTCGGTATGGCGGGAATGAGGCACATAGAAAACATCGTCAAAACCGCGCAGCAGTTGGCAGCGGGGGCTGAGCATTGTATGGGGGAATACGCCAAACATCTTCTCGGGCAGCATATAATTGTGCACCCCGTAATGATAGTACAGCGCCGCCTGCGCCGCCCAGCAGATATGCAGGGTGGACTGCACATGATGCTTAGTATACTCCATGATCTCTTTCAATTCCTGCCAATATTGAACATCGCCGAAGCGCAACTTTTCCACTGGGGCGCCGGTGATGATCATGCCGTCGAACTTGGTGTTTTTCACCTCGGCGAAAGTGGTATAGAAGGATGCCAGATGTTCGCCGGGCGTGTTTTGGCCGGTGTAGCTCGCGGTATGGATGAGCACCACCTCGATTTGCAGCGGGAAGTTGGACAAAAGCCGAAACAATTGAGTTTCGGTGACGCTTTTCTGCGGCATCAGGTTTAGGATGCCGATGCGCAGGGGACGAATGTCCTGCGCCACAGCGCGGGGCTTATTCATCACAAAAATGTTTTCGCGCTCCAGGATGCCGGCAGCGGGGAGATTTTGCGGGATAATTATAGGCATAGTTTACCTCCTCGTTCATTAGAAATATGGGTTATAGCGTTAACGGTCGAAATAGGGGCTTTTTGCCCGTAGAATTCGCCTCGCCCAGTGCCTGGGCAAAATCGGCGATGATATCTTCGACATCCTCGATGCCGACAGAGACCCGCACCATTTCCGGCCTCACCCCGGAGGCGATCTGCTCCTCCTCGCTGAGCTGCCGGTGGGTGGTGCTGGCCGGGTGCAGCACACAGGAGCGGGCGTCGCCCACATGTACCACCAGCGCCGCCAGCTTGACGCGGTTGATAAAGCGTTTGCCGGCTTCCGCGCCGCGTTTAAGGCCGAAGGTGATGACGCCGCTGGCTCCCTGCGGCAGATAGCGCTGCGCTCGTTCATAGCTGGGATGGCCGGGCAGGCCGGGATAATTAACCCAGGCCACCGCCTCCTGCCGCTCAAGCCATTCGGCTAAAGCCAGCGCATTGTCACAGTGCCGGCGCATACGCAGGTGCAGCGTTTCCGCCCCCAAGTTGGTGAGAAAAGCATTAAAGGGGCTCATGCAATTGCCCATATCGCGCAACAGGTGCACCCGCGCTTTGGTAATGTAGGCGGCGGGGCCGAAAGCCTCGGTGTAGCACATACCGTGATAGCTGGCGTCCGGCTGAGACAGCTCTGGGTATTTGCCGTTATCCCAGTTGTATTTGCCGCCGTCCACAATGATGCCTCCCAGGCTGGTGGCGTGGCCGTCGAGGTACTTGGTAGAGGAGTGGAGCACGATATCGGCCCCCAATTCCAGCGGCCGGCACAAGTAAGGGGTGCCGAAAGTATTGTCGATTATCAGCGGCACGTCGGCTTGGCGGGCAATACGGGAAAATTTATCGAAATCCAGCACATTGAGCCCCGGATTACCGATGGTTTCCCCGTACAGAGCCCGGGTCTCGGGGCGAAAGGCGGCCAGGATTTCGTCGTCGCCGGCCTCGGGGTCCACGAAGGACACCTCGATGCCCATTTGTTTCAGCGTACCGGCCAACAAGGTGTAAGTGCCTCCGTACAGCGTGCTGGCGGCCACGATATGCTGGCCGCTGCGGCATATATTAAGAATGGAATACATACAGGCCGACTGGCCGGATGATACCGCCAAAGCACCTACCCCGCCTTCCAGCGCCGCTATTTTCTGCTCTAGGCCTTCACAGGTAGGGTTGCTCAAGCGGCTGTAAAAATGTCCCGCCGCTTTGAGGTCGAACAGTTCCGCCACATGGTTGGCATCATCGTAAAAAAATGTTGTGCTCTGGTAGAGGGGCAGGATACGGGCCTCCCCTGCCTTGGGCCGATAGCCGCTTTGCACGCATTTGGTGCCGTTTTTCCAGTTGTTTTCTTCCATGTTTTGTCCCTCGCCTTCAAATAATGATAGGAATAAAAACCGCTCCCCCTGGAAAGAAGGAACGCATGTCATGCCGCCACCTTCTCTCATCTCTCAGGATATTCTCCTGCTGGACTTAGCACATTTCTGCGCGCCACCGGTGCGCAGCTGTTGCCGGGCTTCATCGGGCCAGTCCCTCCGCCGCTCTTGATAAAAGACTGATGTTTTATTCGATTGCAAAAATTATATAACATTGTTGCCGCAATGTCACGCTAAATTTTCCTTAAGACATAATTGTACTTATAAACGGTCATAATTAGCCGTTTGGATGGAAATGAACCCTTTAATGCAAAAAGAAGCAATCAGAAAATAATTATAAGATAGCAGGAAAAAACCATAAAAAGCAGAAACATATGTAAAATAATCACGAATATATGACTGGCGAACACGAATTGGTGATATTTGTAAAACGGGCAGGAAATTGCACTAAGAGATAGAATATTAGGGGGAATGGTGAATGCGCGCAAACGTATGGTTTGTGATCAATGTTTTGATTGCTTTACAAACGGTT
>JAUNBV010000069.1:0-304 GCA_030526885.1 Syntrophomonadaceae bacterium | reverse complement strand
AACGTCCATTCTGGCAGCGGCAGCCTCAGCCACCTTTAATTACTGCAGCGTTTGCTATATTTTGAATTTAATCGGCCTTATACTGGTTTCTACCGTTAGTGCGGCTTGGTTTACGAAAAATAACCTCATATTTTGTTTTTTGGCTATTCTATTGGGTCTCTTAATTTATTCGGCAGTAGAAATAATTGCGTTGTCATGTTTTTTGTGGTTTAGCGGAATGGAATCAAGCGATTTCTTGATCAGCCCTTTAATGAATACTGCGCTATTTATACCGGTGGCATTAGTTGTTACCTTGTTAATATGC
>JAUNBV010000211.1:654-1768 GCA_030526885.1 Syntrophomonadaceae bacterium | reverse complement strand
CCGATGTCCCGAATTGGCGGTATAGAGGGCAAGTGCCTTTTCTGGTGCTGAGAATGATAGCGACATTCTGCAAAACTGATTTCAGGGTGTCAGTCTCATTGAGGCTAATCTTCCCTAGGTCAACAGAAGAAACAATGTAGCTCATGCTGCACCCCCTTATGCTCGTAGATATTCTTGCAGAGATAAATTAACAATGGCGCTGGTAATATTACCGCGCCCGTCAAAAGTTTGTGCTTTCATGGTGTGGCTCAGAATCGACCATCTGTATTTGCCATAAGCCTTGTTGCCAATGACTAGCGGCAGCGCCACACCGCCGCGTTCATAGTTCCATATTTTTACCACCTCGGTCATCGGGTCGACGCCGAGATAGCGAGACAGCATCACGTCAAAGGTTATTTTATCAGGGGCTAGGCCAGTAAACTCTGTTAGCGCATGATAGGCATGGCGCTGATGGGTAGAGTACCTAGCGGAGCCGGACCAGCTAAAGTTTTCCAGTGTCTTGACGGTCTGCGATGAAACACTAAAAAGGGTATTGCCTAAACAACCGACTATCATGATATCCCTCCAATCACGAAGCCGTCCCCATTGAAAATCGGGAGGTATAAAACGACTACGGTAGCGTTGACCTTCGGCATCCACTGCTTGATGATGAGGTCGTGATTATGGCTTTCGAAAGCCGGATCGCCGCTGCCGCCGCCTCTGTTTTCTGTTCTTTGTCCTACATCGTAATCCGGGATAAAAGACCTGTTGTCCAGCACATGGAGCCAGCCGGAAACCAGCCCTGTATCTTGGAATTTCACCCGGGCAAGATGCTTGTCGTTGTCGACAACCGTGACGGTGCCGACTTGCACAAGCCTCGCAAGGATTTTATCTATATCGTCCATCAGTAGCCCTCCAATACGCGCCGCAGCGTAATCTGGGTGGTATAGCCGCCACTTCCCGCCACAGTGTGCTTTGCCTGCTTAACGATGTACTTGCCGCTCCATCCGCCCCAGCCTGATAAAAAGACCGTTACCCCGGCCACTAGGTCCGGGTTGCCGGGGAGGGTAAAAGTTGCCGTTCGCTCATATTTGTTGTGCTGACGCAGGTATTTTGCAGCCAGGGTTTGAGCTTC
>JAUNBV010000211.1:0-644 GCA_030526885.1 Syntrophomonadaceae bacterium | reverse complement strand
CGCGGTCAGCTCAAGACGCTGGCTGCTCTTCGCGTCTTCGTCGGATGCCGTTGCCGCGCCGGAAATGCATTGCCCTGTTTCTGGGTAGACATAGCTCACCCGGCATGAGCCATACTGCGCATCGGCAGACCCCATGTGGAGCTTGTATTTCATATAACTGCCGTCGCCCTTGGTAATATAAAAAACAGGAGATTTTGCTTCATAATCGGCCTGATCGAACAGCACGATGATTTTGTTCGTTACCTTCAGACTGATGCCGGCCGCATGGCAAAGCGTTGAGAGGAAAGCGATATCGCTGACCTTGTACTGCTCCACACGCTCATAATACGGATTGGAGGCGGATTCATACATACAGGTCATGCCGGCGTTCCCGGCCATCTCAGTGGCAATGCCAGAAAGGTTATAGGCTTCCCATGCTTTGGTTTTTTCCGTCTGCCTTGCCGTGGCGCTAAAAGGCAAGGAGGTGGCTTTTATAGAGATGGTGGCCGGCGGCCCGGAGGCGTCAACCGAATCCATGGAAAACAAGCCGCAGGGGAGTATACTATCTTTGCCGCCACCGCGCCAGTTCTCTCGCAGAAGGACAGCATCGATTGTCAGGTTGCCCGCCGCGGCCGCGTCTACCGCCTCCGTAAGCCATTTTTCTA
>JAUNBV010000068.1 GCA_030526885.1 Syntrophomonadaceae bacterium | reverse complement strand
CTTTCTCCCTCCAATCACGAACGCCTGCTGGCGCTGGCCGCCCGCCCCTATGGCATGATTCTAGTTACCGGCGCTACCGGTAGCGGCAAGACCACCACCCTTTACGCCCTGTTGAATGAAATCAACGCCTTGAACCGCAATATCGTGACCCTGGAAGATCCGGTGGAATACAGCCTGCCCGGCATAAATCAAGTGCAAATCAACCCCAGGGCCGGTTTTGGCTTTGAGAACGGCCTGCGCTCTGTCCTGCGGCAGGACCCCGACGTTATTATGGTAGGAGAAATGCGTGACCGGGCCACCGCCGAGCTCGGTGTTCAGGCGGCGCTGACCGGTCATCTGGTGCTGTCTACCCTGCATACCAACCGGGCCGCCGGCACTATTGCCCGCCTGTTCGATATGGGCATCGAGGGCTTTTTGCTGGCCGACGCCCTTATCGGCGTACTGGCGCAAAGGTTGGTGCGGTGTCTGTGCCCGCACTGCCGTGTGCCTTATCAATTGGATGCTTCGTCCGCCGCCAGGCTGGGTATGCCGGAGGCTGCCGGTCAAACGTTTTACTACGCTCAAGGCTGTAGCGTTTGCCGTTATATCGGCTACAGCGGTCGTATGGCCCTGCATGAGCTGCTGCTCCCCGGCCCGGCAATGAAAGCCATGATTGCCGCCGGCGCGCTCACCGCCGATATCGAGACCGAAGCCGTGCGCGAAGGCATGATCCGACTTATGGACGATGCCCGGTGTAAAGCCGCCGCCGGTCTCACCTCTCTGGAAGAAGTCGCCCGCGTATGCAGTCAGGAGGACTATCCATGCAATACCTTTATCGCGCCCGCGATTATGGGGGCAATTTAAGCTCCGGCATCATCGATGCCGAAGATCAAAGCGCGGCTTTACGCCGGCTGACGGAGCAGGGTAACTATCCCTTCATATTGCGCTCCCGCCCTCCGCGGCGCACCGTCTCCCTCGACTTGAGCTCCCGCCGTATTGATTCGCAGCAGCGCTTGATTTTTACCCGCCAGCTTAGCACTATGCTGCACGCCGGACTGCCCCTGCTGTACGGTGTAGAAACCTTGTGCCTACAAATCAAAGACGCGCAGCTCACCGCCGCCCTGACCGAGGTGGTGCGCGAGTTGAAAAACGGGGGCGAATTCTGGCGCGCCCTAAGTCTTCATCCCCGCTGTTTTCCGGCGGTGTACATCGGCATGGTGCGCGCCGGGGAGCACAGCGGCCAACTGGACACAGCATTATCCCGGCTGAGCGGGTGGCTGGAGCGAGAGCAGCAGCTACGTCACAAAATTCGCAACGCCGCCGTGTATCCTACTATTCTAGCTTTTTTTACCGCCGCCATCGTCATCGCGATCCTGCTGGGAGTGATGCCCTTATTTGATAACTTGTTCCTGGCCGCAGGCAGCGAAATGCCGCCTCTCACCCGCGCCCTGATCGCCGCCGGCGAATTTATCCGCCGCCAGGCTTGGCTGTTGGTTTGGCTGCTGCTTTTTCTCGTCATCGGTATCCGCGTATTGCGCCGCACTCCCGCCGGGCGCTATCGCAGCGACCGCATGGGCCTTAAGCTGCCGCTCATCGGCACCGCACGCATCCAACTTGAAACCGCCCGTTTCGCCTATACCCTGGGTACGCTGCTACAAGCCGGGCTGCCCCTGCTCACCGCGCTGGAGATAACCGCCGATACGGTGGAAAACTCCGTCTGCGCCCAGTGCATCCATAAGGCGCGTGAAGCGGTAAGCAGCGGTTCTTCCCTCGCCGCGTCCCTGGCCGACGCCGACATATTTTCCCCCCTGCTCACCGTGGTGATGGCGGCCGGGGAGGAAAGCGGGGAACTGGGGCCGTTGCTGCTCACCGGCGCCGCCGACCTGGAAAAAGAAGCCCTGGCCGCGGTAGATGCCCTGCTGGCCGCGCTGGAACCGCTCCTCATCATTATTGCCGCCATTATTGTCGGAACCATTATCATCGCCGTTTTATTGCCGGTCTTTGATCTCGCCGGACTGATGCTGTAGCTAAGATATAAAAGCGCATAAACCAATTTTTCACTCCGCCGCCATGCTCTTAGTAAGGCTAAAAACAGCCACTTTCGCACGTTGACAAACGTCGGCGAAAGAGGCTATAATTCACTATATACACTTTATGCTAAGGAGAAAATACCGATGAGAGATTTGCTTTGCGATGGATTCCAAGACACCGTTGACGAACTTTTAATCCGCCATTACAGCATTCTGGACATCCTATCCAAGTTAGGAGAATCCAGCGCCCGGCTCAATCGGGCGATAGTTAAGTCGGTGACCTCCTGCGGCTGTTGCCGAATCGATGCCAGCAAGCTTAATTTTCCCGAGGACATCTCATCGGTGGATGAAATCAAGGCCCATTTAGACCACCATCTGCACGGCCAGCTGTGCCAAAGCTGCGAGGATATAGTGTTTGATGAAATGGGCAAGCTCCTTTTCTACACCGCCGCATTGTGTAATACCCTTAACATCAGCCTTTACGACGTATTCCTGAAGGAATACAAATCCGCCGTTGCGCTGGGCGTCTTTAATATGCGATAGGCAAGGCCGCCATTACCGCTCCGCGTAATTCACAAAACTGATATTAAGATCCACATTGCCCACGATTCCATCCACCGTGCCGCGCTCCGAGTACTGCCACATCTCATAATCATAATAAAAATCAGGCTTATTGGCAAAATTAGCCAGCCACAAGTCGTAGTCGGTCAGCTGGCGCAGGTCGTATTTGAGCAGCGCCAGTCTTTTATTGGCATAAACCATCGGAATATAGCCGGCCTCATCTATGGTATCGCAGAATACCTTGGCACACTCGCCCAGCCTCTGCACCGATACCTCGCTGTTGCGGCCCGCATTGCCGGGAATGACCTCCCAGTCAAACACCACCGGATACAATATTTTATACGGCTTGATACAGTCCAACACCAATTCCGCTTCCTCCCGCGCCTCCTCCTCGGTGGTGGCCTGGGAGAAAAAATACACGCCCACATCCAGCCCCGCGTCCAACGCGCCTTCCATGTTTTGCTCAAAGCACTCGTCCAGCATTATATTGCCTACCTTGTAGCCGCGATAGCCTAAACGGACGATGGCAAAATCCACCCCCGATGCCTTTACCGCCTGCCAGTCGATATCGCCCTGATAAAAGGATACATCAATGCCTCGCCAGACCTGCACGTTTTCGTCGCCATACTCCATAAAGCCGTTTTCGTCCTTTTGAAACAGTGCCTGGTCATAAGGGCTTACCTCCACCCCGTTAAGTACCGGGAGCCATATCTCACCCAAAGAACCGTCCTGCAACAAAAGCATATCGCCATTCTCGCCCATCCCCGCCATCGCTGATACCGCCGGCTCACCCCCGGCAAGTTCCCTCACCTCGCCGGTCAGCCGCACCACCATCACCACCGTAATGATTACCAGCACGGTCAGCACCGCCACCACCGCCGGCAACACCAAGCTGCCGCCCGAAGGCTGCTTATACTTATTCATATAATTTGTCATAACATCATCCCCCCGCTCGTATCTCTTTCCTCAGCAGGTATTACGCTGGATATCACGACATATTACACCAAAATAAACTAAAAATGTCGCCTTGGGAAATAGGAAAACGGCATGACCGAAGCCATGCCGTCTGTGAAAAACAGTAATAATGCTTTATCGCTTACATTCCGATCAACCAGCCGAAGTTCATCAGCAATGGGCCCACAAAGACCAATGATACTATGGACATCAGCTTCAGCAGGATATTTAGCGAAGGTCCGGCCGTATCCTTACAGGGATCGCCGACGGTGTCGCCTTCCACCGAGGCAGCGTGGGCGGGGCTGTGCTTGCCGCCGTAGTTGCCATATTCAATGAATTTCTTGGCATTGTCCCAGGCGCCACCCGCATTGGCCAGCATGATAGCGAGGCAAATGCCGGATACGATGGAGCCAATAAGCATTCCGGCCAGCGCCTGCGGCCCCAGGATGAATCCCACCGCTACCGGAGCGATGATGGCCAAAAGACCCGGCAGGATCATCTCGCGGATGGCGGCGCGGGTGCTGATATCGATACATCTTACATAGTCGGCTACCGCCGTACCTTCCAGCAGTCCGGGATTCTCCAGGAACTGACGTCGAATCTCCTGCACCATTTCACCGGCGGCGCGCCCCACCGCACTCATGGTCATGGCGCAGAAGAAAAAGGGTAACATTCCGCCGACCAGCAGGCCAACGATGGTATAGGGGTTGAGGATGTTTATTTCGGTCAGATTTACCGTCTGTGCGTACGCGGTAACCAATGCCAGCGCGGTAAGGGCGGCGGAGCCGATGGCAAAGCCCTTGCCGATAGCGGCGGTGGTGTTGCCCACGGCATCCAGCTTATCGGTGGTCTCACGCACGGAAGGAGGCAGTTCCTCACACATTTCGGCGATGCCGCCGGCATTGTCAGCAATTGGGCCGTAGGCGTCCACCGCCACCACCATACCGGTAGTAGCCAGCATCCCCACCGCAGCCATGGCGATTCCATAAAGACCGTAGGTCAGAGAACCGCTGAGGCCTCCGCCAGTAATGAAGGCGACCAGGATGGCTACACAAATCAGCAGCACCGGAATAGCGGTGGAGATCATACCCACGCTCAGTCCCTCAATGATAACGGTGGCCGGGCCGGTCTGTGACGCCGACGCAATACGCTGTGTGGGTTTAAATTCCGCCGCGGTATAATATTGGGTGACAAAACCGATCACGGTCCCGGCGACCAGACCGCCGATGATACCCCAAAATACGCCGAAGTTTTCCGCCGGCAGTAGTTTGGTAACGGCCAGCCAGGCCACGATGATCAATAGGAAAGATGAGACGAGAGTACCGGTATTCAGCGCGCGCAGAGGGTTGGCGTTTTCGGTGGTGCGCACAAAGAAGGTGCCAATGATGGAGGCGATAATTCCGCCGCCGGCTATGACCATAGGCAGCAGGATAAAGCCGAAATTCATTTCATTGGCAGCCATGATAACCATGCCCAGCGTCATGGCAGCGATGATGGAGCCTACGAAGGATTCGAACAGGTCGGCGCCCATACCGGCTACGTCGCCCACGTTGTCACCCACGTTATCGGCAATAGTGGCAGGATTGCGGGGGTCGTCCTCCGGTAGATGCGCTTCCACCTTACCCACGATGTCGGCGCCTACGTCAGCGGCTTTGGTATAAATGCCGCCGCCCACGCGGCCAAACAAGGCGATAGAGGACCCGCCCATGGCGAAGCCGTTTACGATGCTAGGGTCCTTAAAAATCATATACAGCACACCCAGACCCAGCAGGCCCAGACCGCAAACCGACATGCCCATCACCGCGCCGCCGGAAAAGGCTACGCCCAGCGCCGCATTCTGCGATTGACGCGCGGCATTGGTGGTGCGCACATTGGCCTTGGTAGCGATTTTCATACCGATCAGTCCGGCCAGAGCGGAGCAAATTCCGCCAAACAGAAAACAAATCGCGGTTTTCCATCCTTTAAAAGGCCCCACGCTGTCAGGATCGATCGGCGAGAACAGCAGAATGAGAAAAACCACCACCACAAAAATAGAGATCGCGGTATATTGGCGTTTCAGAAACGCCATCGCGCCCTCGGATATGTAGCCGGCTATCCTCTGCATATCATCGGAACCGGCATCGGCCTTGTTGACTTTGCCCGCCAGATACAGGGCAAACAACAGGGCTACGCAACCGATAGCAGGGATATAGGGCATTAGAGATTGTAAAGCCATTATAACCTCTCCTTTATTCAAATTATCGGGGCTTCACCTCGAGCTGCAAAGCGCCTTAAATACAGGACAGCACCAGCGTGATAATGAAGAAGCACGTAACGAGCACCGCCGTGACCTTGGCCAGCAGTTCGTCCAGGCCTTTCTTTTTGCCGCCAAACAATGCCTCGCTGCCGCCGGCAATGCTGCCGGATAGTCCGGCGCTCTTTCCCGATTGCAGCAGTACCGCGACAATAAGGGCGACCGCCACCAGGAATTGAACGATCAATATGATGGTATAAAGCACGATATTACCTCCCTTCTATATCGCCAACAGGCTTTCCGCCCGACATACGAATCAAAATAAACCCGTTCTTTAATAAAAACGGCGCAGTATATTTTATCACACATTAAGGCGCAAACACAAGATTTTATGCATTAATATTGAAAAAAATTCCGGCAACCCCTTGTGGGCTGCCGGAAATTAATGCTTAAACACGGTTATTTCTTCAAATTGTAAAAGCTTTGTTTGCCGCCGTACAGGGCGAAGGGTTCCTGTTCCTGTTCGATGCGAAGCAAACGGTTGTATTTGGCTACACGGTCGGTGCGCGCGGGCGCGCCGGTTTTTATTTGTCCCAGATTCAGCGCCACCACCAAATCCGCTATGGTGGTGTCCTCGGTCTCGCCGGAGCGGTGCGATACTACGCAGGTATATCCGGCACGTTGTGCCATTTCAATGGTATTCAGGGTTTCGGTCAGGGTCCCGATCTGGTTGAGTTTAATCAAAATGCTGTTGCAAACCCCCAACTCCAACCCCTTGGCCAGGCGCTCGGTGTTGGTCACAAACAGGTCGTCACCAACCAGTTGGACCCTGTCCCCCAGACGGTCGGTCAGGAGTTTCCAGCCTTCCCAGTCGTCCTCGGCCATGCCGTCCTCGATGGAGATCAGCGGGTAACGCTGCACCAGTCCGGCCCAAAACTCTACCATACCGGCGGCATCCGCGACCAAATTGCTGCCGGGCAAATGATATTGGCCGTCCTTATACAGTTCACTGGCGGCGCAATCCACGGCCAGAAATACGTCCGCGCCCGGCTTATAGCCGGCGGCGGCGATAGCTTCCATGATTACATCCAGCGCCGCTTCGTTACTGGGCAGATCGGGAGCAAAGCCGCCTTCGTCGCCTACTGCAGTAGCCAACCCCTTGCTCTTGAGCACGGTTTTCAAGTTGTGATACACCTCTACACACATGCGCAGTCCCTCGGCAAAACTGGGCGCACCCACCGGCAGCACCATGAATTCCTGAATGTCTACATTATTGTCCGCATGCTGGCCGCCGTTCATGATGTTCATCATCGGCACCGGCATCACCTTGGCGTTTACGCCGCCGATATACTGATACAGCGGCAGGGCGAGGTACTCGGCGGCGGCACGGGCCACGGCCAGTGATACCCCCAAAATGGCGTTGGCTCCCAGTCTGCTCTTATTAGGCGTTCCATCCAATGCCAGCAGGATAGCGTCGACCTCAATTTGCTTAGTGGCATCCAGCCCGACAATTTCCGGGGCAATGACCTCGTTGACATTTTCCACCGCTTTGAGTACGCCCTTGCCCATATATCGCTTGGGATCTCCATCGCGCAGTTCTACCGCTTCATGCGCGCCGGTGGAAGCGCCGGAGGGCACGATGGCGGTAGCACAGATGCCATCCTCTAATGTCACTTCAACCTCCACGGTAGGGTTGCCGCGGGAATCCAGTACTTCGCGGGCATATACGTCAATAATCACACTCATTAACATTCTCCTTTCTCTTTCATAAGCATATGTGCTTGGTTGCATTTATCGGTTTGGCTTCCTCATCCTCACCTTATCCTATTTTACCAGACTTTCCCCCGTCATCTCAAATGGCTGCGGCAGGTCCAGCAGTTTCAACATGGTGGGAGCGATATCGCGCAGGGAACCGCCGGAACGCAAGTCTTTACCCTGATGCCGCTCTCCGACTAAAACGAGAGGCACCGGATTGCAGGTGTGCGCGGTAAAGGGCCCGCCGCTCTCGGAATCGCGCATTTGCTCACAGTTGCCGTGGTCGGCGGTAATAAGCACCGTCCCCTGCCGAGCCAGTACCGCATCCACAATACGCTGCAAGCATTGGTCCACCGTGACCACGGCGCGCACCGCAGCCTCATAAACTCCCGTATGTCCTACCATATCAGGATTGGCAAAGTTTATTACCACCACATCGTAATAGTCTTTCTGTAATTCCGTCAATAAACGCTGGGTCAGTTCCGGCGCGCTCATCTCAGGCTGTAAATCATAGGTGCTGACAGCAGGCGACGGGATCAAAATACGATCCTCTCCGGGATTGGGTGCCTCTACACCGCCGTTAAAGAAAAAGGTAACATGGGCATATTTTTCGGTCTCCGCCATGCGCAACTGCCTGATGCCAGCACGGGACAACACCTCACCCAGTGTATTATTTAAGTTTTGCGCGGGGAACACCGTATCCGCTTGCAGGGTAACGTCGTATTCGGTCATGCACGCGTAATAAATCTGAGGAAAACCGGGACGTTCAAAACCGACGAATTCACTGTCGGTGAACACATGACTGATTTGCCGGGCGCGGTCGGCGCGGAAATTAAAGAAAATCACGCTATCGTGGTCTTTGATCGTCGCTACCGGCGAGCCACCGGCGTCCGTCAACACGGTATGGGGCATAAATTCATCGGTCAGCCCCGCCTCGTAAGCGGCCTGCACCGCTTGTGCCGCGCCGATGGCCTGCGGCCCTTCCCCCAACACCATGGCGCGCCATGCCGGTTCCACCCGCTCCCAGTGTTTGTCTCGATCCATGCCGTAATAGCGCCCGCCCAAAGTGGCAATCTCGCCCAACCCCAGCGCCTGCATGTAATCCTGCAATTGTTTAATATATGTAAGCGCGCTTTTAGGCGCCACATCGCGGCCATCCAGATAAGCGTGTATGTAAACCGATTTAATTCCCTGCTGCCGGCAAAAGCGCAACAGGGCAAACAGATGTTCCATTTCGCTGTGCACCCCGCCATCCGACAGCAAACCCATCAAATGTACTGCGCCACCGTGCTGACGCGCATAATCCGCTGCTTGCAGCAGGGTGGGATTGCTGAAAAAGGAACCGTCGGCAATAGCGTTGCTGATGCGGGTGATCTCCTGCCACACGATGCGCCCGGCGCCTATGTTCAGATGTCCCACCTCAGAATTTCCCATCTGGCCATCCGGCAAACCCACCTCCCGACCGCAGCAATGCAACAGGGTATGAGGATAATTCTCCAGTAAACGGTCAAAGTTTCGCGACGGAGCGTTGCAGATGGCATTATCGGCGCAAGCCGCACGCACGCCCCAACCGTCCAATATCATGAGTACCAGTGCCTGTTTAGTCAAGGCTTCCCCTCCTGACGATTTCCGCAAAATCCAGCGGCTCCAGGCTCGCACCGCCGATGAGCGCGCCGTCCACATCCGGCAGTATCATCAATTCACAGGCATTGGCCGGCTTCACGCTCCCCCCGTAAAGAATGCGTATCTCGGCGGCATTGGCCAAGCCGTAACGCTCCGCCAGCCATGAACGGATAAATTTGCACATCGCCTGCGCGTCCTGCGGGCTGGCCGTAACTCCGGTGCCGATGGCCCACACGGGCTCATAGGCGATCATCCATTGATCCGGCCGCGGAAAGAGTTCGCCTAAGGCCGCCGTGAGCTGCTTTCGTACCACTGCTTCAGCTTCCCCCGCCTGTCTCTGTTCCAATGATTCGCCCACACAAAATATTGGAATCAAGCTTTCCTCCAGCGCGGTTTTAAGCTTCAAGTGCAACACGCCGTCATCCTCAGCAAAAAGGCTACGCCGTTCCGAATGCCCAATAATGACATGGGTACAGCCCACATCCTTCAGCATGGAAGCCGAAACCTCACCGGTAAAAGCCCCCTGCGGTTCATAATAAAAATTCTGCGCCCCCACCTTAACCGGCGTATTATGCATTCGTTGCGCCAGCTCCGCTAGCGCGGTGAACGGCGCGCAAATAATCAATTCTGCCTCTCCGCTCCACGGCCCGGCAGCCATCAATTCATCAACAAACCCGACCGCCTCCGGCCGCGTTTTATGCATCTTCCAGTTGGCGGCAAAAACCTTTTTTCTCAACCGATTTCGTCTCCTCTACGTATTATTATGCCTGTTTGTAGTATAGCAAATACCCTGCCGTCTGTCATTGTGGTACAATAACATTTACTATAATTTGGTGAATAGGAGTGGATATCATGTCGAAGTTCAATGAGGACGCATTCGAAGCCGCTGTCGAAATCGTAGCCGCTACCATGGAGAATACCAATATCAGCATTGACGCCAAGGGCGGCGCAGCCGTGGCCGAATATTTCGAGGCCATTTTTAACAAGCTTGCAATCATTGCCACCGCCGAGGAAGAGGAAGAGGAAGAAGAGGAAGAAGA
>JAUNBV010000210.1 GCA_030526885.1 Syntrophomonadaceae bacterium | reverse complement strand
GCCTATATGCGGGGCGAGCCTATGGAGGCGCGGCGGCTGGCCGGGGGGCTTTGCGGCGGGGAAACGCCGCTGCAACTGCGAACAGGCGGCTGGCTGCTCTATGGCTGCGCCGCCATGTGGACGGGGGATATAGCCGCGTGGGAGCAGGCCGTGCGGGAGTTGACGGCGCTGGCCGCGCCGCCCGATATGCAGCGGGAGAAGGAGCTGGCCGCCGCGATTCTGATTGCCGCGCTGCACGGGCAAAAATACCCCGAGTGGCTGGAAATGGGCGATTTTACAGGGCTTTCGCCGGAGCTGTTCCCCGCCGCAAGGTGGATTTACGGGGCTATTCTTTACATCAAATGGAAAGGGATAGACAGGCTTGCCTTGGCCGGGCTGCTGGTTTCCGAGTGCCGCCGGGACAGGAGCGATATTTGCGAAATCTATCTGCGGCTTATCGCCGCCACCGCCTATCACGACCACGGCTACACGGAGCAGGCAAAAAAGCACATAGACGAGGCCGCCGCCCTTGCCCTGCCGCTTGGCTTTATCGCGCCCTTTGTGGAATACCGCCGTATGCTGCTTTCGGTGATGGACGAGCGCATACAGGGGAAATACCCCGAAACGCTTTCCCTTATCAAAAAAAAGATGCCGCCCTTTCTGGAAAGCTGGACGCGGGTATACAACGGCGTATGGCAGCACAAGATTGCCGAGGGGCTGACGCCCAAGGAGTTTGAGGTGTGCATGCTGGCCGCGCGCGGAATGCAGCGGAAGGAAATTGCCGGGCGCTTGGGTATATCCCTGAACAGCGTGGGAAAGTATTTGAGCGAAGCCTACGGCAAGCTGGACGTGGAAAAAAAGGAACAGCTAAAGCGGCTGATACACCCCTGATTTTTCATAAAAATCCCCCCGATTTCAGGTGTACCGCGAAATGAAAATCCGCCCTATAATTTATGTAGGGTGGATTTTTTATACCCTTTCCCCCGCAAACAGAAAGAGAGGGAACGGCATGGACGATACCCAAAAGCAGGGAACGCAGGAAGCGGAAGAACGCAAGTGGCGCTATGACCGCAGCGGCCGCCCTATCGTGCAAAGGCTGGACTACAAGTGCGAGGATTTTGAATGGGATTACCTGAGCCTGAACCTGCACATGTGCGCCTGCTGCCGATGGTTTACAAAGGTCGAGGGCACGAAGCGAAGCTACCGGTGTATTTGTGAGAACAGGAGGAAAAAGGAATGAAAACAAAACGATTGCCGGCAACGCTGCTCTGCCTTTGCATGGCGGCAATGCTGCTGCCCGCCGCCGCCCTGGCCGCGCCGGGCGCACGCGGCCAGCTTACAGTGAACGGCGTGCCTCTGGTATCTGGCGGCCAAGCCACGAACAGTGGCACGCCGGGCGCAAGCTACGACTACGCCTCCAACACGCTGACGCTCAGCAGCTACGACGGCGGCCAGATCTGGGCAATGGACATGGGAGACGACTTCACCATATACCTTGCGCAGGGCAGCGTCAACAAGGCCGCCGCCAGCGGAGCAGGGAGTGATGAAGACTCCGCCATATGGATGGAGAATGGCAGCCTTGCCATCTCCGGCTCGGGCAGCCTGACGGCGGAGACTCAGGGCACCGGAGGCAGCGGCGTTGCTGTACGGGGCGGCGACCTCACCATCTCCGGCAGCGCCACGGTGAGCGCCGCGGGCCCGTGGAGCGGCATCTACAGCGGCGGAAGCATCACCATCTCCGGCAGCGCCACGGTGAGCGCCGCCGTGAGCGCCGCGGGCTCGCAGGGAAACATCATCAGCGACAG
>JAUNBV010000067.1:6961-10246 GCA_030526885.1 Syntrophomonadaceae bacterium | reverse complement strand
AGCACGTCTACAACGTGCCCGAAGCCATCGACCGCAAGGTGGCGCGGTTAAAATTGCAATCCGAAGGCGTCGACATCGACGAATTGACCCCGGAACAGGTCAGGTATCTGGAAAGCTGGGACGTGCATTAATCGCGGCGCTGCCGCCGGGGCCCCGCCCGGCCCACGCCCATCTGCCCGCCGCGCCGTGAGCGGCCCGGGGCCCCGGCCCTAAAAAACGCTTGTCATTTGCGGCGAAGGCCGGTATAATGTTAGAGTGATTTTGCGGGTCGTTAACTCAGCGGGAGAGTGCCTCCCTGACACGGAGGAAGTCGTTGGTTCAAATCCAATACGACCCACCATAAAGAACTTGAAGTCCCCTCGGCAGAGTAGCCGGGGGGACTTTTCTTGCGCCCTCATGTTAAAACTGCTATACTCTAAGCCGAAATGAGGGGCAAGGTTTCATGTTACAGACCACAGGCGGTGTCGGCGCCGCGCAATTTGTTTTAATCCCCGTCATCGGTATGCTGATTGGGTACATCACCAACGTATTGGCGGTGCGGCTGCTGTTTTGGCCGCGCGAGCCGGTAAAGATGTTCGCCTGGGAGCTGCAGGGCCTGTTGCCGCGGCGGCAGGCGCAGATAGCCGAGCAGCTAGGCAATCTGGTCGAAAAAGAGCTGCTGCTGGTGGACGAGCTGTTCGACCGGGTGAACACGCCGGAAACGCAGGAAATGATAGTCCACACCATCGTAAGGTCGGTGCAGGAGCGGCTGTACGAAATGTTGCCGCGTTTGGTGCCGGCCAAGGTCACGAAGGTGATATTGGAAACCATTGAAAAACTGCTGCGCAACGAAAGCCCGCACATCATTGACGGGGTATTGCGCCAGGGACGGGACTATCTGGTCAACGAGGTCAAGGTAAGCCACATTGTGGCCGAAAAAATAAATGATTATGACTTGCTGGAGCTGGAGGTCATGATCCGCGGCCTGGCGATAAAAGAGCTGACCTTTATCGAGGTGCTGGGCGGAGTCATCGGTTTTATTATCGGACTGATTCAGCTTGCGATTCTGTGCTGGCTTCCGCTATTATAGTATTTAAGATGAAACAGGGGGTATGGGTTTATGATTAAGCTTCAACTGAAAGACGGCAGCATAAAAGAGGCGGCAGCGGGCGTCACCGCTTACGAGATAGCCAAGGGCCTGAGCGGCAAGCTGGCCAAGGCGGCGGTGGCGGCCAGCTTTAACGGCCGGGTTATCGGTCTGCACCAACCGCTCACCGGGGACGGCGCGCTGGAAATCCACGACTTCGATTGTGCCGTGGGGCGCGACGTATACCGCCATTCCTCCTCCCATCTGATGGCGCAGGCGGTGCAGCGGCTGTGGCCGGGCACTCAGCTGGCGATAGGGCCGGCCATTGACAAGGGTTTTTATTACGATGTGGACAGTGAGCACGTTTTCAGCCCCGAGGATTTTTTAGCCATTGAAGCGGAGATGCAAAACATAATCAAGGAGGACCTCCCCATCGTGCGCAGTGAGTTGCCGCGGGCGGAGGCCATCGCTTTCTTTAAGGAACGCGGCGAACAGTACAAGGTGGAATTGATTGAGGACCTGCCGGAGGACGCCGTCATCAGCCTGTACGCCCAGGGCGAATTCATCGACCTGTGCGCCGGGCCGCATGTCGCCTCTACCGGCCAGCTCAAGGCAGTGAAGCTGATGAGCGTGGCCGGGGCTTACTGGCGCGGGGATGAACGCCGCAAGATGCTGCAGCGCCTGTACGCCACCTCCTTTCCCAAGCAGGCTATGCTGGACGAATACATCAACAAGCTGGAGGAAGCCAAACGCCGCGACCACCGCGTGCTAGGGCGCGAGCTGGGCCTGTTCGCCATCGTGGACGAGGGGCCGGGGTTCCCCATTTTCATGCCCAAGGGCATGGTGCTGCGCAACCAGTTGGAAAGCTTCTGGCGGGAGGAACACCGCCAGGCCGGTTATCAAGAGATACGCACCCCCATAATCCTGAACCGGGAGCTATGGGAACAGTCGGGCCATTGGGATCACTATAAGGACAACATGTATTTCACCACCATCGACGAGGGCGATTATGCCATCAAGCCCATGAACTGCCCCGGCGGGATGCTGGTATATAAGCAGAACCTGCACAGCTACAAGGAGCTGCCCCTCAGGATGGGCGAGCTGGGGCTGGTGCATCGCCACGAGATGTCCGGGGTGCTGCACGGGTTGATGCGGGTGCGCGCCTTTACCCAGGACGACGCGCACATATTCATGTTGCCGGAGCAGATAATAGATGAGATAAAAGGCGTCATCAACCTGGTGGACCGCTTTTACAGCCTGTTCGGTTTTCCCTATCATGTGGAACTGTCCACCAAACCGGAAAAGGCCATGGGTTCGGACGAGGACTGGGAGATGGCCACTTCCACTTTGATTCAGGCGCTGGACGAGAAGGGCATAAGCTATGTCATAAACGAGGGCGACGGCGCGTTCTACGGACCAAAAATAGACTTCCACCTGCAGGACTCGCTGGACCGCACCTGGCAGTGCGGCACCATCCAGCTCGACTTCCAGATGCCGGAGAAATTTGATTTGAGCTATATCGGGGAGGACGGCGAAAAGCATCGCCCGGTGATGATCCACCGGGTGATATACGGCAGCATCGAGCGCTTCATCGGCATCCTCACCGAGCATTTCGCGGGCGCGTTCCCGGCCTGGCTGGCCCCGGTGCAGGCGCGCTTGCTGCCCATCACCGACCGCCAGCATGAATATGCCCGGCAGCTGTACGAAAGGTTGAACGCCGCCGGCATACGCGCCGAGACCGACCTGCGCAGCGAAAAGATCGGCTACAAGATACGCGAGGGCCAACTGCAAAAGATACCCTATCTGCTGGTTATAGGCGATAAGGAGATAGAATCCGGCGCCGTATCGGTGCGCCACCGCAAGGAAGGCGACCTCGGTCCCCAACCGGTGGAAGCATTCATCGCCATGCTGCAAACCGAGGTCAAAGAGCGCGCCCTGCGCTAGGCAGCAGTCATAATTATAACCAAACATAAACAGCCGCTGCACCTCACGGTGAGCGGCTGTTTTCATACTATCATTTTGATACTAAGGGACGGCGAGACGGTACGTTACACCATATCATCGTTTATCGAGGGCAGGGGCTCCGCCCCGGTATCCTTTGGCGCGCCGGTATCCGTTTGCGCTTCGGTGTCTAACGGCGGTGGGGTTTCGTTCTGGCTGCTATCGCCGCCGGGATTTTTTTGTGGTTCTTCAGGCGTTGGCTGCATGGCTAAAAGCTC
>JAUNBV010000067.1:0-6951 GCA_030526885.1 Syntrophomonadaceae bacterium | reverse complement strand
AGCCCTGCTCCTTCAGGCTTTGAATGACGGCGGGCAAGGCCTCGGCGGTTTGCTTGCAGGTATCGGAGGCATGCATCAGGATGATGGCGCCGGGATGCACCTTTTGCGTCACCCGCTCAATGATGGTATCCACGCCGGGATTCATCCAGTCCAGGCTGTCCACCGACCACTGTATGACTTCGTAACCCATATCGCGGATGGCCTTCACCACCACGTCGTTATAGTCGCCGTTGGGGGTGCGGATAAGGTTGGGTTCGACCCCGGTCACTTCTTTTATGTTATTGTGCGCCTTTTGTACCTCCTCCTGGATTTCGGCGGCGCCCAGCTCGCTCAAATTGATATGGCGGTAGCCGTGGGATGCGATCTCATGCCCATCCTCCACCAGCCGCTGCGGTATCTCCGGGTATTGCTTCACCCACGGCCCGGAAAGGAACATGGTGCTCCGTACGCCCTGCTCCTTTAAAATGTCTATCACCGGCAGGGGCGTCACATTGCCCCAACTGATGTCAAAGGTCAGGGCCACCACCTTTTCATCCGTTTCCACTTCATAGATTGGTTTCAGCTTGGCAGTGGCGTTTACATAGACCGCGCTGCCGCACATCAGCGCCATCACGATCAACCCGGCGACCAATGCTTTGCCGCCTTTTTTTATCTGATAAAAACCAAAGATTTTAGGCACAACGCTTCCCCCTCCGTTTTACTTTTTTACATGTCTACTCCGCATCCGCCTTATTTATGCCTGCCGCCGCCGGCGCCACCCCCGGGCGCGCATCGGATGAGACGGGCTCCGGCGTGGCCAGGGCCAGTAGCTCCGACACGGTGACGAAGCGGTAGCCCTGCGCGGTGAGAGCGGTGATGATGGTATCCAGCGCCGCGGCGGTATGCAGGGAGTTGGGGCAGCCGTCGTGCAGCAGGATTATCTGCCCCGGCCCGACATGGTCTAGCACATGGGCGGCGATGGACTCCGCCGATTTGCCGTTTTCCCAATCCCGGCTGTCCGAGCCCCAGTTTACCAGCATAAGCTCTAACTCCCGCGCCGCTTTTATCACATCGTTGGTCAGGTTGCCGCCGGGGGCGCGGAGCAGCGCGGGCGCTTCGCCGGTCAGCTCGTTTAGCAGGCTCTGGGTGCGGTTGATATCCTCGCGGATGAATTCATAATCATAATGGTTGTAATAATTGTGCTGATATGAATGATTACCGAGTTCATGCCCCGCCGCCGCTACGCCGAGCAGCAGCTTGGGATACTCCTTAGCCCTTTTCCCCATCACAAAAAAGGTAGCCTTTATATCATGCTTTGCCAGCGCGGACAGCACCGCCGGCGTGCCCTGCGGGTCGGGGCCGTCGTCAAAGGTGAGCGCCACCACCTTTTCCTCCGTGTCTATCCCCCTGACCAGGATGCCTTCCCTATACCACGCTTGCAACTGCGCGTTGCTGGCCACCTTAAGCCCCCCCACGCACAACAGCGCCAGCGCCATGATTCCCATAAACAACAGCAATCGCCGCCGCCTGATGATTATAAACACGCTTTTGCCTCCCCGTAGCCGGCTTTTTTAATCACAATCCCCCTGCGCGCTTAAAGCCGCATGAGTTGCCGGCTGCCTTTGCCCTGAGGGCGCGGGCAACTAAAAAATTATATGAAAAGGTAGCGGAAACCATGCCGGGCACAGTTTCCGCTTCAGGTAATTATCGTATCATTTTTAAGCGCGCTTATTCTTTCTTCTTTTTGGCCTTCTTCTCCTCCCGCAGGTTAGAAAAATAATCGCTGAGCAGGGCTTGGCATTCGGCTTCAAGCACCCCCCGGCGCACTTGCAGATGATGGTTTAAGCCGGGATAGCGCACCAGATCGATGATTGAGCCGGCAGCGCCGGCTTTGGGGTCGTCGCTGCCGTAGACCAACGTGCCCAGGCGGCTGTTGACCATGGCTCCGGCGCACATGGGACAGGGCTCCAGATTGCAATACAGCGTGACATCCTTAAGCCGCCAGCGGCCCAGCTCGTCCGCCGCCGCCTGCAAGGCCAGCAGTTCCGCGTGAAAAGTGGCGTCCTGCCGCGCCTCCTTTTCGTTTATGGCCCGGGCGATGATTTCATCCTCATATACCGCCAGCGCGGCAATGGGCATCTCCCCCACCCCGGCCGCCAGCTCCGCCAGTTCCAGCACTTCCCACATATAAAGCTCATCCCGCTGCGGTTCATCCATGGCCGCGCGCGCTTCGCCAAGCTGCCGTTCTTCCATCGCCGCGCCTCCTCTTGTTAAGCTGCCGCTCATCCCTTTGCCTTAACCCCTATACAAGTCCTTCCAATCTTAAAATTTCAAACCCCTCGGCCTTCCCCTTGAGTTTGATAGTATCGCCCAAGGAGGTGGCTATTATCCGGCCTTCGAGGGCGTCCGCCACCGCGCGGCTGATCAGCACCTGTCCGGCAGGGGCGTTGGCCTCCAGGCGCGCGGCGGTATTCACCGTGTCGCCGATGGCGGTAAAGTCCATGCGCATCTCCGCGCCGATATTGCCCACCACCGCTTTGCCGCAATGCACCCCCACCCCGAAGGCCACCGTGCGCCCGAAGCGGCGTTCTAATTCCTCCCCCAGCTCCTTGGAGCGCTCCACCATATCCAGCGCCGCCTTGACCGCGTTAAACACATAATCTTCCTGCGGCAGCGGCGCGCCCCAAAACGCCATGGTGGCGTCGCCGATAAATTTATCCAGCGTGCCGTGGTTATTCATGATACAGGAACTGGTCAGCTCCAGATAACTGTTGAGCACCTCCACTACCTGCGGCGGCTGCAGCACCTCCGACATAGGGGTAAAACCGCGGATATCCACGAACAGCACCGCGATATCCGTCATCTTGCCGCCCAGTTCCAACGCGTCCGTGCCTTCCTTCAGGATTTCGGCTACGATCTCCGGGGCCACATAGCGCTGAAAAGTATTGGTGATGCGCCGTTTCTCCAGCGCGGCGCGGATATAGTTGGCCGCCACCGCCACGATATAGATGGCGGTAACGCTGAGCGGTATCCACAGCACATGGAGCACATAGCCCCGGTTATACGCCCACAGCGCCAGCCCCACATAGCCCCCGCCCAGCACCAGCCAGGTGATGGTAGCGGTGAGCACGCGGCGATCCAGCAGCCACAGCGCGCAAGCGAACGACAGCAGGAACAGCGCCGCCAACTGCCACCGGTCGCCCACTTCGGCCTTGAAATCCTGCGCTATAAGGGCGTCGATCACGTTGGCCTGATACTCAACGCCGTACATCAGTTGGGCATGGTCCACCGCGGTGATGAAATGGTCCGACATTCCCGCCGCATACGGCCCGATGAGCACGATACGGCCGGCAAAAAAACCCGCCGGCACTTCGCCTTTGAGCACATCCACCACCGAAATGCCGTCGGAATAACCGCCCGGCAGCGATGAAAATGGCACATACCAGTGATAGCGGGCATCCATCTGCGGCATGGCCCCCGGCTGCGCCCCGTAAAACGCCTGATACCGGCTGTAAACCTGATAGGCAAAGGACGGCACCCGCGTACCGTCCGGCAAATCAATATACATGATGTTGTGGCGCAGCACCCCGTCGGCGTCATACATGCCGTTGATATGGCCCGTCACCGTGGCCTCCCGCAGGGCTGCAAACGGTTCGTCATAGCTGGTAACAAAGTAATTGTCCATATAGAAGTTGCCCGCGCTGTCCGTCACCAGCTCAGAGCCGAAGTTGGCGGTGGATGCGGTCACCACATTGCCATGCCGCTGCGCGGCTTCCACCAACCGCGCATCGGCTTCGGGCTCGGTTTGTCCGGTAAACAGGACATCGATGCCGATTACCGCCGGTTTATGCTCCGCGTCCGCGTTCAGCGCCTCCACCACCTGCGCCAGCACTTCCCGCGTCCAGGTGTGAAAGGGGCCTATCTCCTCCAGCGCCCTGGCGTCGATGCCGATTACCGTCACATCGCCCTGCGTGGCGCGCGGCTTCTGGTACAGCGCATCGCTGAGCGCGCTGTCCGCATCGAACAGCAACCCGCTCGCCGCCAGCCCGGTGAGCACAACCGCCGCCAGCAGCGCAATCCCTATTTTACGCCGGGTGGAACGCTTCACGCCTCATCCTCCCACGCCTGGCTTTGCTTGAACAAATCAAGGATGTCCGCGTCCAGTTGCCCGTCCCGCGCCATATCGTCCAGAATCGCCAGCGCCTTTTCCGTGGGCATGGGGGGCTTGTAGGGCCGGTCGCGCGCGGTCAGCGCGTCGAAGATGTCCAGGATGGTCAAAAGCCGCACCTCTTTGCTGATAGCGTCTCCGGCCAGCTTATGGGGATAGCCGCACCCGTTCAAAAACTCGTGATGCCCCGCGGCCCACTCAGGCACCATGCGGTAATCACGGGAAAAATTCATTTCACTGAGCATTTTGGCGGTCATGGACACATGGCTCTCCATTATCCCCCGCTCCTCGGCGGTCAGCGTGCCCTTTTGCACCAGCAGCGCGGTGAGCTCATTCTCCGTCAGCCAGCTATGCTCCGCCCCGTCCGCGCCGGTATAAGTCCTTTGTCCCAGCTCGCGGATGGCGTCCAGAGTAGCGTCGGGCACAAAACCCGCCCGATTGACCTTTTCCAGCAGGATACGGGCCTCGCTTACCTCCGCCTGGCCCCGTTCATATTGCTCGGCTGGGATATCCCCGTTCAGAAAATGCACCCGGTTCAGCAGCTCGATGACCTCCAGCCGATGCGCCACATCATCCCCCGCCTTGCCCAGGCGGCTTTCCTTATCCATGACCTCCAGCGGGATGACCAGCTTGCCCACGTCATGCAGCCACACGCTCATCAAAAACTGCCGCTTGTCGGCATCGGCGAACTGCCACTCATGGCCCGTTTCCCGCAGCCAGTCGATAAAGCGCTCGCCGTATCTGACCATATTGCGGGAATGATTGGCATTATAGGGCGTGCGCGCATCGATGGCGGTGGACATCACCCGCACGAAGGAATCGAACAGCGCGATAATCTCCTGGGCGTAATTCACATTGGCCAGGCAGATGGCCGCCTGCGAGGCCAGCGAATGTATCACCGGCTCCAGGGCGGGGTCGAAAGCGATGATATTGCCGTTTTCATCCTGCGCGTTGATAAGCTGTAACACCCCGATGACATCGCCATGGTCGTCCTCCATCGGCACCACCAGCATGGAAGTGGTCTTGTAGCCGGTCATAGCGTCATAACGGCGCGGGCCGGAAAAATCGAACTCCTCGCTGTTATATACATCGGCGATATTCACCAGCCGGTCGTTAAGGGCGGCAAAAGCGCACACATTGGTATGCTCCTTCTTCACCGGCGGCAAGTCAACCGGGTCGCCCTGGCCGCCCTTAAAAAAGCCCATCGACTTCGTTATCATAATCTTGAACGCCAGGTCGTCCTCGTTGCACACATACAGCGTGCCGCCATCGCAGGAGGTTATCTCCATGGCCTCGCGCAGGATAGTCTCAAACAGGCGGTCATAGTCCTTTTCCTTGGTCAGGGCAATGCCGATGGCCAATAACTTGTTTACATCCAGCGTTTTCATAGCGTTATCTCCTCTCCGGCCCGCGCCACCGCGCATCTGGGATACTCCTCCCGCACCCGCCGCTGTATCGCGTCCAACTCCTGGTCGGTGCGGCGCGGCTCATGATGAAACAGCATCACCCTGCGCGCAGCGCACCGCTGCCCCAACTCCGCGCTCTGTTCCCAGGAGGAATGGCCCCACCCGACGCGTTGCTCGTATTCCTGCGCGCTGTACTGCGCGTCGATGATGAGCAACGAGCAGTCGCGGGCAAAAGCCTCCAGCCGCGCCGGATACTCGGCGCGGGGTTCAAAATCGGTGGCATAGACGATGCTCACCCCCCGGGAGGAAAGCCTGAAAATCGTGCTCCCGCCCGGATGGTCGGACTCCATGTTATCCACCCGCACCCGGCCGATAGTAAAGGGCTCGGCGGTGATATCATGGAAAACCACCTTGGCCGCGAATCCCTCCGGCCCCACCGGCCACAGCGGGTAGGACATCAGCGCTTCGATCTGCCCCTGCGCCGACAGGCCGCGCCGGGGAGCGGCATAGATGTCCACCGCCCGTCCCGGCTCGTACATAAGCGTACTGCTGCACAAACCCTGGATATGGTCGATATGCGGATGGGTCAGCAATATGCTCAGCCGCCCCGTCTCCGCCCGCAGCTCCGCTTCCCCCGCCAGCATACCGGTGCCCGCGTCCAGCAAAATCACTTCGCCGCCGAGGCGCACCAGCACACAGGAGGTATCGCCGCCATAGCGCACGAACTCAGCCCCGCTCACCGGCACCGAGCCCCGCACCCCCAGAAACTTTATAAAAGCCTTGTCGTTATTCGCCATACATCACATTTCCACTAACATAATAATTCTACTCCAGGGCTTCACAGAAATTTTTCAGCATCTGCGCCGCCTCCGCGCGGGTAGCCGAAGCCTGCGGGTTCAGGTTGCCCATATCGTCGCCCTTAATGACCCCCGCGCCGCAAGCCCAGCGCATGGCGTCCAGCGCCCACTCCGCCACCTGCGCCGCGTCGTGGTACGAATCGATATTGCCCGCCTCGCTCACCGCGTAGCCGTTATACACGCAGTAGCGGTACAGGATGGTCACCATCTGCTCCCGGCTCACGTCGAAATCCGGCGCGAACAGGCCGTCGCCCATGCCGTTCACGATATCGTTGTCCGCCGCCCACGACACCGGGGTGGTGTACCACACGCCGGCGGCCACGTCGCTGAAGCCGCCGTCACCGGCGATGATTACGTCGGGGAAAGTGTTTTGCTCCAACCGGCTGAGCACGGTGACATACATGGCGCGGCTCATGCTCACCTGGGGCGAGAATTGACCGCCGCCCGTACCCTGAAACAGCCCGTTGTCGCTGGCATAGCTCACCGCGCCCTTAAACCAGTCGCTGTCGCTCACGTCGCTGTAGCCCAAGGCCACCGGAGC
>JAUNBV010000209.1 GCA_030526885.1 Syntrophomonadaceae bacterium | reverse complement strand
GTTTATTTCTCGGCCCAAGATGACGCGCTGCAGGCCCGATGGGGGGTAGGAATACCGTACGCCGACTACGCCGAAGCGATTTATTTCCCCTATGAACTGCACGCTACGGTGACCTACCGGGACGGAACTTTCGCCTTCAGCGATTTTGATTGGCGGCTGCCGGAATAAGCCTCAGGCAGGCGCTCAAACGCGGCGGCGGCCTGTCCTTCTTTGCCACGGATGATGAGTGGTATTATGGCTACGCTACCGCAACCGATATGCGGTTTTTCCCCGGTGGCGGAGATGATGCGGAGCGGCGGGCAGCTTGGGACTTACTCAACGAACAGGTCTGCCCGTCCATCCGGGATGACTTCATCACGAGAAATAGCTTGACGCCCTACAGCGATGAACAAGCCACGGTGGATTAACATTTCAATCTATCGGTCAGGGAGACCGCCAATCTATTATCAATAGAGCGTGATATGGTTCAGGGCATAAAATAATGAGTCAGGCGGTTTCCTGACTCAATTTTCTGGCAAAATGCGCCTGACGTTCATCTACAAACCGCCGGTTGGTTAGCGCCACTGGCCGGCTTAAAAATAACGTCCGCCGACGGCAAAAGATTACTGACGGATGCTTTGGATGGAATGTTGCGGGGTGAAAGGGCCGGGCATGGCGGCGGCGCCGGTGGCGGATATCACGGCGCCGGGCTGAGCTTCGGCTTGCGACATATGTAAGCCGCTGCCAACGATGGTGGCGGTATAAAGGCCGCCGCTTTTTGTGTTTTCGCCGCTGATATAGATGGTGCCCGCATATGACGGAGCGGCGCCGCCGTTATGCACCATGAAATGTATGGACGCGGAGTGGTTTATCACGCGGTTTTCGTCCATCGGCGACCAGTAGAGCGCGCTGCCGGGCGCAACCGTGAGTTCCACGCCCCGCGGATAGGCGTTGCCGTCGTGGTCGTCAAAGCCGATGAGCTCGCCCCCGTCCACGCACACCGCGCTTATTTCCGTATAGGGCATATCGAACTCAAAGCGAAAAGCCGGATATTGCGAGCTCAGGGCCGGCCTGTACTCCCACTGCGCGGAGCCCATGGCGCTTTCGGGCACCAGGGCATAGATGCTCCACATATAGGGGACTGAATCCGGGCTGGAGCCAAGCTGCACCAGCCATAGCGTGCCGTCGACCCGGAGCAGGAAGGTGTTGGCGGTGAGCGGTTTATAGAGTATCTCGTCATAGATTTGGCTGAGGTTGGCGATGCCGCCGAATGAAAACAGCTCCGCGAATTCCGCGTCGGTATAGGGAAAGGCCTGCCAGTCCCACTGGGCTACATCAGTACGGTTGGTTGCTGCGGAACTGTCCGCCGCATCCGGTGCGGGATGTGAACTTAAGCCGGTCACGCTGTCGTCATTGCGATTGACCGTGGCAAAATAGTCGTCACCTATAATGTATTTGCAGCCGGAATCACCGCCCACCGCGGAGTAGGAACTGAGCGGGTTCATATACAGGCAGGCGGAGGAAACGTAGGTCTCGCCGGCCACCGGCGCTTCCGGCGTCCCGCCGGGCGGCTCCGTTTTGGGGTTGGTCAGCAAACACACCCCTACCACTATGCAGGCGAGCACCGCCACCGCGATGATCCAGAATGCGGGCTTTTTATAGTTCAGCATGATTTCTCCTTTCCTTGACCCTCCACAGGTCGCCCATGGGGGCGCTTTCTTCAGCAATAATCACAGCCTACACCGCGGAGCGGCGCTTGTCAATGAGGCGTAACAAGAAGACATGGCGGCAAGAAGGCGGCCCGCGCTCCCTGAT
>JAUNBV010000066.1:1880-10328 GCA_030526885.1 Syntrophomonadaceae bacterium | reverse complement strand
ACAAGCGAAGCGCAGGCGGAGCGCGGAAATGACCTACACCCGGAGGGTGCAGGGGTCAGGGCGCGGAGCGCCCGCAGCAAGTTTTCAGCGCAGTGAGCCCAAGTGGCGCCCGGCGGCACGATAATAATGAAAGGGGATATGAGCGATGAGCAGCGAGGTAATGGCGATGCTACAGCGGCAGGGGAGCAGGGCTAAGGCGGCGGCGGCGGAGTTGGCGGCATTGTGCACGGACACGAAAAACGAGGCCTTAAACCACATGGCCGACCGGCTGGAGGCGGAGCGGGACAGCATTGTGCGGGCCAATGCCATCGATTTGGAGCAGGGAGCGGCCAACGGCTTGACCAGCGCCTTGCTGGAGCGGCTGACCCTCAATGACGGACGCATAGCGGGCATGGCGCAGAGCCTGCGCGAAATCGCCGCTTTGCCGGACCCCATCGGCGAAATCGTGTATTCCAGCCGCCGTCCCAACGGGCTGGACATCTATAAGGTGCGCAGCCCCATCGGCGTCATCGGCATCATCTATGAATCCCGGCCCAACGTGACCGCCGACGCTGCCGGGCTGTGCCTCAAAGCCGGCAACGCCGTCATCCTGCGCGGCGGCGAGGAAGCCCTGAACTCCAACCGCGCCATCAGCAGCATCATAATAGGCGCGGCGCGGGAAAAAGGCGTGCCCGAGGGCGCCATCCAGCTCATCGACAGCCCGGACCGCGGCGCGGTGATAGGGCTGATGAAGATGAACGAATACCTGGACCTGCTGATACCGCGCGGCGGCAAGGGCTTAAAACAGGTGGTGCAGGCCAACGCCACCGTGCCTCTGGTGATGACCGGCATGGGCAACTGCCATATCTATCTCGATGAATTTGCCGATTTTGATAAAGCGATGGCGATAACCATGAACGCCAAAGTCCAGCGCCCCTCGGTGTGCAACGCCGCCGAGACCCTCTTAGTACACGCGGCGGCGGCTGACCGGCTGCTGCCCCCCATCGCGCAGGCCCTGGCCGCGGCCGGCGTGGAACTGCGCGGCTGCGAACGCTGCCGCGCGCTGGTGCCGTCCATGCTGGAGGCCACGGAGGAGGACTGGGATACGGAATATCTGGAGCTTATAATGGCGGTGAAAACAGTGGACAGCCTGGAGGGGGCCATTGGCCATATAAGGCGCTACGGCACCGGCCACAGCGAAGCCATAGTCAGTGAGCATTACGGCAATGTGCAGGAGTTTTTACGCCGCATCGACGCTGCGGCGGTATATGCCAACGCCTCCACCCGCTTCACCGACGGCGGCGAATTCGGGCTGGGCGCGGAAATGGGCATCAGCACCCAAAAGCTCCACGCCCGCGGCCCCATGGGGCTGGCCGAGCTGACCTCCGCGCGTTACATCATATATGGGCAAGGTCAGGTTCGTTAGGGTCGAATTTGCTTAACCATCGGGAAAGGATGAAGCCGACCGCCGCTACCGCTACCGGCAGCCAGCCGTGCCAGCCAGGCCAGATGGCTGCCAGCGAGGCGATGACGATGCCCATGATGGTGAAATAGACTTGTCCGTGGAAATGGCAAAAGAGATAGTGGATAAAGCGCGCCAGCAGCAGCAGGGTGATGCAAAACCCCAGCACCACCGGCAACATGCCCATGAAGTCTACGCTGGCGATGCGCTCCATGACCAGATCGTAAGTACCCATATATATCATGATGGCGGCGGCCGACAGGCCCGGCAGCATGGTGCCCAGGCCCAAAATGACTCCGCTGATGAGAAACAGGACGGTCAGATTGCCGTTCGCCATGCTCCCCGTGGTATTTTCAAAATACAGGTTCACTCCGGTCATAATGGCGAAGGCCAGCAGGGCTATGAACAAAAACAAGGGGCGCATACCGTCCCTACTGGTGGCGGTGCGGTACAGCGAAGGCGCTGTGCCCAGGATACAGCCCAGGAAAAAGTAAATGGTCTCGGCCTGGTAAGTGTCAAAGGCCCATACCACCAGCCGGGCAAACAGCAGGATTCCCAGCGCGCCGCCGATACCGATGGGCAGGAAGTACCAGAAATCTTGACGCAGGCGTTTGATGGGATGGGCCATCAGGGCGGCGAAGCGTTCATAGATACCGAACAGCACCGCCATCACACCGCCGCTCACGCCGGGAATGATGCCGCCCACGCCGATTATCATCCCCTGTAAAAACCGTATAATAACGGGGGTAACCTGGTTCATATTTTACTACCTTTGCTTTCTGCGTATTAGGTAAGTACTGATTAAATCGGGCCAGCGAAAAAATGCTACGCCAATCCATTAACCCTCACTTAATCAGTCCTTACTTAGCCTAGAATCCTATTCCGAGTGTTCCTGCATCAGGTGTACCACGCCGACCACATCGTCTACCGGCAACGAAAACGACAGGCCCCGGCCCTTGGTGTTCAGGCCTGCGCCCTTGCTGATGGCCTGCATAATCTGCTGCCGATCGCTGCGCCGCACCAGGATGAGCACCACTTCTTTTTCCGGCTGGATAGCCAGCCCCAGATACTTCTCCGCTTCGCGGATGCCGGTGCCGCGTGCATTAAGCACCGTTCCGCCATGAGCCCCGGCCTCCTTGGCCGCCTCCATTACCTGGCTGGCATAACCGAAGTTTACGATGGTCAGGATTAAGTCAAACTCGCGGTAATTGTCCATGTCGTACTCCTTTAACGCTTAATTATGGTTTTGGCCATGTCTGTCATTGGGGCGCTGCTGCCGCCATCCGTCCCGCCAGCTGCGCCAGCGCGGCATGGCCGCATACGCTGCCGATGGGGATGGTGAAGGCGATGCCGCGGCCGGCCTGGTTCAATTGCAGCCGTTGGCGCAGGCCTTCCAGCAGCGGTTCCAGTTCTTCCTCCCGCACCACGCTCAATACCACGTCCTTTTCCCTGGTGCCCAGGCCCAGCAGATTCTGTAGCTCCGAATCCGCAGTCCCGTAGCCGCGGCAGAGAAGATGAAAGTGCGCTTGGCGCATCCGGCAGAAATCAATTACTTCCTGCCCCCGGTTGCGCTCCACAATGCTTATCATAAGCTTGATGCGCTTGGGAGCCTCAGCGTTTTCCGGCATGTTTTTCTTCCTCCCTTGATGTTAAAAAACTTATTCCTCATCGGCAAAGTCGATAATGAGCTCTTCTTCCTCTGCGGTCATTGCCGGCAGCGGCTGAACCTCCGCCAGCTTGCGCATCTTTATCGCGTACACCAGACCCAGCAATTGAATGGTCAAAAGGGGCGTCATGGCCACCATCGCCACCACCCCGAAGGCATCGGTCATCACATTGCCCCCCAAGGCCTCACAGGCGCCCATGGCAAAGGGCAGCAAAAAGGTCGCTGTCATCGGCCCGGAAGCCACCCCGCCGGAGTCGAAAGCGATAGCGGTAAAGATTCTGGGCACCGCGAAGCTTAAAGCGATGGCTAAAACGTAGCCCGGCAGCAACAGATACAGGATGGGGATGCCGGTGAGCACCCGTATCATAGCCAGGCCCAGCGATATCGCCACCCCGATGGCCAGGCTGTAGAGCATGGCCTGACGGGAAATCGCGCCCACGGAGATTTCCTCTACCTGCTTATTCAGCACGTGTACGGCGGGTTCGGCCATTACCACGAAGAAGCCGATGACCATCCCCAGCGGGATCAGCACCCAATTATGCGGCAGCGCGGCGATGGTGGCGCCCAGTTCATTGCCCGCCGGCATAAAGCCGACATTTACGCCGGTGAGAAACAGCACCAGTCCCAGGTAAGTATATACGATACCTACCGTCATGCGCTTCATCATCTGCCGCGGCAGGTTCAAAAAAAACACTTGAAAGAAGATAAAGAACCCCACGATGGGCAGCAGCGCGATACCCACCTCTTTGGCAAACAGCGGAAGCCCTTGCAGGAAAAGATGCAACAGCATGGCGACGCCCTGTATTTCTACCGCCGCCGCAGGCTCGGCCGCGCCCGCCGCCGGATTATAAAAAATACCCATTATCATCACGGCCAGAATGGGGCCGATAGAGCATAACGCCACCAGGCCAAAGCTGTCGTCCCGCGAGCTGCGCCCGCCGCGCACCGCCGCGATACCGATGCCCAAGGCCAGGATAAAAGGCACCGTGATAGGCCCGGTAGTCACCCCGCCGGAGTCAAAGGCCACCGCCAAAAAATCGCCGGGCACAAATGCCGCCACGATAAACACGATGCTGTAAAGGAATATCAGCAGCCATGACAGGCGCAGCTTCCACAGGATGCGCAGCAGGGCGATGACCAGAAATATACCCACGCCCAGCGCCACCGACAATATAAGCACCGCGTTCGGGACGGTGGGCACCTGTCGCGCCAGCACCTGCAGGTCGGGCTCCGCCACCGTGATGAGAGCGCCCATGATGAAGGCCGCCACCGCCAGAAAAACGATTTTGCCGGATTTGGACAGTTGTGCGCCGATGCGCTCGCCCATCGGCATCATCGCCATATCGGCTCCCAGGCTGAACAATCCCATGCCCAGGATCAGCATTACCGTGCCCACTAAAAACAGGCCCACGGTACCCACCGGCAACGGCGCTATAGTAAGGCACAGCAAGATCACGATGATCGCTATCGGCAACACGGAGCCTAAAGCTTCTTTGAGTTTTAACCACAGTTCTTTTTTCAATATTTATAACTCCTCGATGTAAAATGGCCTTGATGACGCAAAGCCTTCGCAGGGAGGGGTGTTTACCTAAATGCAAACAATCAATGACGGTGGGTCATTTAATCGACTATCTCCAGTTTATATTGAGCCAGCTTCTGCTTATCCTCGGGGCTTAAGTGGTACTCGCGTTCCAGCAGGTGGCGGTCGGGATAGCTGTCACACAGCGGGGTGGACAGATAGCGCAGGCCATTATCGTTGACCATGGTCACGATACGCGTATACTCAGGGTGCAGCGCAGCCAGTTTCAGCGCCGCGCCCACGTTGCAGCCGGAGCTGATGCCGCAGAACACGCCCTCTTCGCGGGCCATGCGCTTGGCCACGGATATGCAGTCGGTGGAAGGCACCAATATCACCCCGTCCACATATTGCAGGTCCAGCACCTCGGGGATCAGGCCGTCGGCGATGCCCTGCACCATATGGCGGCCGATCTTGCCGTAAGCCAGGATGGGGGATTCCGCCGGCTCGGAAATATATACCTTTAAATTGGGGTTCTTTTCCTTGAGGAAACGGGCGGTGCCGGTGACGGTGCCGCCGGTTCCCTGGCACATGACGAAGGCGTCGATCTCCCCGCCGGTCTGGTCCCATATCTCCGGCCCCGTATTCTCGTAATGGGCCAGCAGGTTTTCCTGCCGGTAAAACTGGCCGATCTCAAAAATCAAATCGCCGTACTCGGCCTTGATGCGCTCCACTTCCTCCAGCACCAAATCCACATCGGTTTCACCGCCCGGAGTCAGCACAAGGTCGGCGCCGTAGGCGGCTATGGTCTTTTTGCGCTCATCGCTCATGCCCTGCGGCATGACGATGATGACCCGGTAACCGTAGGCCGCGCCCACCATAGAGGTGGAAATGCCGGTGTTGCCGGTAGTGCCCTCCAGCAAAATCATGCCCGGCTTCAAGCGCCCGTCCGCCTGAGCCCGTTCCACGATAGCGGCGGCGATGCGGTCCTTCAGGCTGCCGCTGGGATTGGTGTATTCCAGCTTGGCGCAGATTTCCGGCTTCACATCCTTGCCCAGCTTATTCAGGCGCAGCATCGGGGTCAGCCCTACCGTTTCGTTTACATGATCCAGTATCCTTTGGTTTCGGCTCCAATCTGGCATCAAAAACTCTCCTTTTTAAAAAAATATATGCGTCGGTATTTTCAGTCTGCCGGCGCAAATGACTCATCGCAGCTAACATTATAATACATTGTGCTCGATTGGTACAATCATAGTTTCCACGTTTCCGCAAAAGTGAGTTCACGGGCCAGGGTATGACGCCGCACCGCCGGGACCATACGGAAGAAATCCGGCTCAGCCGCCGTTTCCTCCGCGTAGATGTCCGGCAGCAGCGCAAAGATGGCTTCCCGCTGCAACGGTTCGCGCAGGCTCAGCCCCCGCGCTTCTATCCGCGCCGCCATGCGCGCGTTCACCGCGATCTCGTAATCGGCCAGCCGGTCAAAGAAAACCGCCCAATCGGCCAGTTCCGGCTCCCGCTGCCAGCCGATGCCGGAGCATACGAAATGGCGGCACACCGATTCCCGCAAATGCTGGGGCAGGCGGCAGCCGCCTTCCAGCCGGTGGAAACGGCAACGATATGAAGCGCCGTCGATCAACTGATTCAGCGTCACCGATGCGTCCAGCACCGTGAGGCGTTCCAGCGCAAAAATCTCCCGCACCAGTTCCTTATCGTGCAGCAGCAGCCAGGCCAGGTCGCTGTAGTAAAACACCGGCGAGTAAAAACCGCAGCAGCCCTTATCGTCCTGCCGCGGGCAGCGCGCACACAAATCCACTTCAATATAACTGCGCAGACCCTGATTATAGAAGGTCAGGGCGATATTTGTCATGGGAGCACTCCTTAAAGAGAAATTTGCCTTAGAGCAACAGCATACTTCATTTCCGGCGGCGCTGCAATATTGCATTCGGATGAAATAATGGGTAAACTTAGAACACCCAAAAACACCGCGGAAAGCGAGACGATTTTTAAGTGCAGAAAACCGGCATTATGGGCGGCAGCTTTGATCCCATCCATAACGGGCATTTGGCTATAGCCTCGGCGGTGCGGCAAGCTTTGGCGCTGGACAAGGTGTTGTTTATTCCCAACCCCAATCCTCCGCACAAGAACCGGGACGATATGACCGACGTATTGCAGCGCCTGCACATGGTAGAGCTCGCCATCGGCGGCCGCCCGGATTTCGTCTCCACCGCCATTGAGCTTGAGCGGCCCGGCATAATATACAGCGTGGATACGGTGGAACTGTTGTTGCGACAGGAACCCGAGCAGGACTTATACTTTATCGTGGGTGCGGATTCCCTGCAGGGGTTGAATACCTGGAAAGAGCCGCTGCGCTTGCTTTCCATGTGCTGGATGGCAGTGGTCAACCGTCCGGGCAGCGAGCATTGTTGGCCGCAAGGCTTTAGCCCCGAACTGGACGAATGCCTGAAGCGGCGCTGCCTGTTGGTGGACATACCGCCCATCGACATTTCATCCGCCGCCATCCGCCGGAGAATAAAAGACCGGCAGCCGGTGGAGCACATGTTGCCGGAGCCGGTGCTCAAGTATATCGAAAAAGAAAAATTATATGCCCCGATGGGAGAGCAATAAAACCATGAGCGAACTCACCCCTGAAGCCATCGCGGATATCCTGTCCCGGCGGCTGTCGGCGCACCGCTGGCAGCATTCGTTAAATGTGGCCGCCACCGCCCGGCAGTTAGCCCTTGGCCATGGGCAGGACCCAGAACTGGCGGAGCGGGCCGGGTTGCTGCACGATTATGCCAAGGGTATGCCCGACGCGGAACTGCTGTCCATTGCCCGCGCCCAGGGCCTGCTTACCGACCCGGTGGAGGAAGCCCTGCCCGATTTGCTGCACGCGCCGGTAGGGGCGCATCTGCTGGCCACCGAGCTGGGCGTCACCGATGCCCGCCTGCTTTCCGCCGTGCGGCATCACACCATGGGTTCCCCGGACATGAGCCCGCTGGATCAGATAATATTTCTAGCCGATATGATCGAGCCCGGCCGCCACTATCCCCAGCAGCAACTGCTCATTCGCGCCGCTCATGAAAACCTGGAGCGGGCCATGCTGGCGGCGCTGGACAGCACCATTGAATACTGCCTGCGGCGCGGCCGCCTGCTCCATCCCCGCACCGTCCATGTGCGCAACTGCTACCTGACGCGACTGGGTTCCGGCGGGCGGGAATAATTAAAAATAAAAACCTCTGGCATTTTGCATATTACTCCGCTATAATACTGATATTGTGTAAAGGTTAACCGAAACGGGAGGAATGCCTTTGACCAGCGAACTGCAACTGGCGATGCTGATAGGACAGGCCGCGGCGGAAGAACATGCCGTGGATGTGCGCATATTGGAGCTGACCCCCCTCACCGTGATCGCGGACTATTTCGTGATATGCGGCGGGCGCAGCAGCATTCAGCTTCGCAGTATCTGTGACAACATAGAGCTATACACCGAAGATTCCGGAGTGAAGCCGCTGCGGCGCGAGGGCTATGAAGAGGCCAAATGGATCGTGCTGGACTACGGCTCGGTCATCGTTCATATGTTCCTGCCCGAACAGCGGGAATACTATCGGCTGGAAAACCTCTGGAGCGACGCCGTGGAGCTGCTCCCGGAAGCCGCCCCGCCGGAAGCATAAAAGCGCCGTTAAGCCGCAATAAAAAATGGGCCCGTAGCTCAGCTGGGAGAGCGCCGCGTTCGCAACGCGGAAGTCGAGGGTTCGAATCCCTTCGGGTCCACCATTTTTAGCCCCAAAGCCTGCGCCTCCCCTTGACCGGCTACAGGTTCAAGCC
>JAUNBV010000066.1:0-1870 GCA_030526885.1 Syntrophomonadaceae bacterium | reverse complement strand
CGTGAAATCAATGGTTTCACGGCATTTCTTGTTTTCCGTAAAGCCCCCAATTGACCATCTTGAAAATGTTTGGCTGACGCAAAAGGCGATCAGCCGGCTTTTTGATGTGGAGCGCAGCGTGGTCACCAAGCACCTGAAAAAGATATTTGAAAGCGGCGAATTGGACGAAGCGGCAACTTGTGCATTTTTTGCACAAGTTGCGGATAACAGCAAGACTTACCGCTATAAATTCTACGCCCTGCCTGCCATCATCGCCGTAGGCTATCGGGTCAATTCCGAGCGGGCAACGCAGTTTCGCCAGTGGGCGACAAAGGTGCTGGACACTTTCACGAAGCAGGGCTATGTGTTAGATAAGAGCAGGCTGCCGCCACCCAGGGAAATGACCACTCTTGCATATAATGAATGGCCCACTACGGGCATTGCATAATCTTTGCGGTGCCTGAATAGACTATTATCACTGAGTTCGGTTTGATCGTGCCGCCACTTTTCAAAGGCTTTTTGCTGTTGACAAATGGCGAGGAGTACGCTATACTGAGCTCAGTGAATAGATCACAGACGCTCGCGGGGCCTGTGATCGGGGGAACCCCTGCGGGGGTTCCCTTTTTTCGTAGTGGGGTGAAGTCGATATGCCAAAACCGTTTTTAACCTATGATCAGCAAATCCAAAAGCTGAAGGACAAGCATTTGAATATTGCTGATGAAGTATACGCTAAAGACATACTTCACCGATACGGCTACTTCGCACTGATCACTGGCTATAAAGATTTGCTAAAAAATCCCACAACAAAAAACTACTGTGACGGAGCCACCTTTGAGGATATCGTAGCCATCTATCAGTTCGACGAACAGCTTCGCGAGTTGACATTGCGGTATCTGCTACATATTGAGCGTCATATCAGATCAATCCTTTCCTACGCCTTTTGTAAAACTTATGGCGAGAGTCAAAGTGCATACCTCACGCCACCAAACTATGATATATCTTCGCGGAAAAAAGCTGTCGAGGTAGGAAAACTGATTAACAACTACCTCCAAAAGCTGATTTCAAAACCCACTTCATATGCCTATATAGAACATCATAAGCTTCATCATCAGAATGTACCTCTGTGGGTACTGGTCAATGCATTGTCTTTTGGTACGATTTCAAAAATGTACGAGTATTCAAAACCTCAAATACAATCTGCGGTAAGCATGGAATTTGACGGCATCAATGAGCCTCAGCTGCGAATGATTCTCGAAGTGCTCACCGATTTCCGAAATGTATGTGCCCACAACGAAAGGCTGTTCACGCATAAATGTGCCAGACACGATATTCCCGACCTGCCGTTGCACAGAAAGCTATCCATTTCTAAGAATGGACGGCAATATGTTTACGGGAAACGCGATTATTTTTCTGTCGTGTTGGCTTTTCGGTATTTACTTCCGCATAAGGATTATTTAACTTTCAAGTCACAGCTTTCAAAGCTGATAGACCGAGTGGCTGATGAGAATCAGCAGATTCCTATGTCAAGGCTCTTGGACATTATGGGTTTCCCATTGAATTGGAAAAAAGTTACCACCTACAAGAAAGTATGAATTGCAAGCAGGGGCGAGTCCTGCTCTCGTCCCCGCTTTATAAGCTGAGCGCCATCCGGGATGTTCGAAACCGAATCAAAAAGAAAAGATTATACTATCGCCCGCTCGGTTCGCATCCCAGCCGAAAGATTATTCCGACACCCGCCCGGTTCGCATCCCGGGGTTTTCCCGGATGTAGTAAGCTCAGCTGGGAGAGCGCCGCGTTCGCAACGCGGAAGTCGAGGGTTCGAATCCCTTCGGGTCCACCATTTTTAGCCCCAAAGCCTGCGCCTCCCCTTGACCGGCTACAGGTTCAAGCC
>JAUNBV010000208.1 GCA_030526885.1 Syntrophomonadaceae bacterium | reverse complement strand
ACGCCGCTGCTGCTGTGGCTATCCCTCCTGCTGCTCTCCGGCGCGGCGCTTGCGGTAGGCTGTGCGCAAAAACGCAGAAGGCGCAGGGCGGAAAGCGAATAAAGCGGCGCCGTTCCCCGCCACGGGAAGCATGCTGCATCCCCCTTTGACCGCAGCCATTTTACGGGGCGTGACGACGCCATAATTATGATAACAAGAAAGGCTTTACAAATGGGAAATTGCGCGAATCAGCGCCAAGCAAGCACCCCAGTGAGGACCCGGCGCAGGGGCTTGTTTGCGTTGCTGGTTATTGCCGCAGTCCTGTTGTCCGCTTCGACCTATGCCGTCGCCGCCGGCAGCCGCAACCTCGTGCAGACGACCGGCACGACGACTGCGACCAGAGGCTTTCGCCCATTTATTGAATGGTATAGAAGCGCCACGTTCTGTACCGGGAAAGACGCGGGGGATGGGACGCAGCACCACCTGCTCCGCAGACAGACCATCGAGGTATACGCAAAGCCCGGTGAAACGATATGCTTCGGCTCCAGCGTGGCGAATGCGCAATACCATATCTATGCGGCCAGCGAGGGGGTCGAAAGTCCGGACACCATCAAGGACATCCGCATGACGAAGCCCGACGGCAGCGTTGTGGATTATGATGTGATTGAGAACGGGCAGGGCTATATCTCGCTTGCCCAGGAGCAATCCGGCCCCAAGATATTGAACCCTTTGGGCTACGAACCGCACACGTATACCGTGTCCGAGACAGATGGCGCAGGGGTGTTTTTGTTCCATTTTTACTCGGAGGCGACAACAGATTCAACGCCTTTCAGAAAGCAGGTAAACAACCCGGCAGCATGGACCGGTCAGGGCTCATTGATAGCGGCATGGGACGTGACGGTGGTGCAGAACGCCGCTTCAAACCCTACGGAAGTGACCGGCCGCGTGTTTGCCCACTACCTCTGCATGACGCTCGGCAGCAATGACAATAAAGGCTGGGATTTCCTGAAATCGGTGGTATACGTGCTGACCAACGACGGCTATATCTATGAGACGGACTTCAACGGTCTGAACCCGGACGGCTTCCTGTTCTTTGCCAACAACCGCGGGCTGATCGATTTAACGACCGGAAACGAGCTGTACCATTCCACGCTGTATACGGACAACACACTCAATATGCTGCTGGGGAATACGGGCTTTCACGACCCCTCCCTGCCCGATACCGCGCTCGACGAGACCTACCGCATCTTCTTTGAATACCCTGCGGCGGACTACATAGAGGCGCTTGGGCTTTCCACTCCCCTTCCGCCGGCCGGGATAACGGACTTTGCTTTCAATGGGGGCGACCCCGTGAGGAGCGGTGCGGGCGGGGAGTTCACCTTTACCGCCAGCAGGAGCGCGCCCTTCCAGATTACGATCCGATTCAATAACGATGATGACAACGTGCTGTACATCGCCAACATCTGCCAGGAGGGAGAAAACACTTACCATTGGGACGGGAAGGACTATTACGGCAACGTGGCGCCTGAGGGCAGCTATACCGCCACGTTGACGAGCAAAGCGGGGGCGTACCACTTCCCCCTTGCCGACGCGGAGGTGAGCCGAAACGGGCTGCAGGTAAGGCTGATGAATGTCCCGGCGGATGCCGACCCGGATTTTAATGAGTATCTGGTGTATTACGATCACGACAGCAGGATGGTCAACGGCGATTATCTGGATTTTGATGCCGGCTCCGGTGCCTTCACCGGCGACCGTGTCCAGCTGGACGGCGTAAGCTCTCAAAAGAATGCCAGCGGCGTCAGCGACGCGATGCGGTATAGTTCGCT
>JAUNBV010000065.1:3553-10405 GCA_030526885.1 Syntrophomonadaceae bacterium | reverse complement strand
TCGTATGCAAACACCGCTCTCGATGTTCACGCGAATTATCGCGACAAGTCGCCGGCGTATCGTATCAGACCGGAAAACAGTTTGGCTGAAGCTTCATCGTTCAGGCTTTCGGGATGCCACTGCACTCCTATGCGAAAAGGATGATCCATCTGTTCCACCGCCTCCACCACTCCATCATCGGCCATGGCCGCACAGCACCAACCCCGGGGCATGATGCCCACCGCCTGATGATGCAGCGAATTGACCCGCAAGGTGTCCTCCCCCACCAGCAAAAACAAGCGGGAATCATGAGGGATGCGCACGGCATGCCAGGGGTAATCGCGGGGAGCCTTCTGCTCATGGGCAATAGCCCCGTCGATATGCTGGAGCACACTGCCGCCAAAAGCTACGCACAAAGCCTGACAACCGCGGCAAATGCCCAACTGAGGACGGGAATCATCAGCCAGATAACGCAGCAACGCCAATTCAAAATAATCGCGCTGGGGGATGACCGCCCGCAATAAAGGGCTGGGCGCCTCACCCCAATAGCAGGGATCAAAATCACCGCCCCCGGTGAATATAAAACCGTCACAGCAAGCGGCGGCTTCGGCAATAAGGTTTTCATCCGACAGCGCCGGCAGCAGTAGCGGCGTGCCTCCCGCTCGCACCACAGCCCGTACATAAGCATCGCCCAGACAGTATTCCCAACTGTCTGGGCGATAATTGGTCGTAATCCCAATAGTGACGGTAATGGCAAACACCACCTTTACATCTCGCGTATCACATCATATGCCTCAGACTGCCGATGGGTTCCCCGGCCAGTACCCTTACCTCCAGATCCATGGCGCTTTGTTTCAGAATATCATCATCGATCACTACCCGGTCCCGTTCAAAGAACAATAAAATAGTCGAGCCGCCAAATTTAAAATATCCCTTTTCATCGCCCCGGCGCATCAACTGCCCGGGCGTGTAGCTCTGAATAATGGAGCCTACCGCGGTAGCGCCTACTTCTATATACAGAATATCGCCCCACTCCGGGCTATGCTGTACCGCATAGCTGCGGCGGTTTTGGCAAAAAATCCGCACCCGCCGCTTTAGCGCAATCATGTTCACCGAATAATAAACGCCCCTGATCTCCAGGCTCTCGGTGCAAACTCCGTCAGCGATAAAATGAAACCGGTGGTAATCCACCGGTGCCAGCCGTAACAGCAGGCAGGTCCCGCCCTCATAAGCGGCCGCCAGTTGATCGTTTTGCAAAAGCTCCGCCAGGCTGTATTCCATCCCTTTTACCTGCACCAGATGGGATGGATCGACCCCCTGCCAAGCGCGCAGTCGCCCGTCGCCCGGGCTCAAAAGCAGTTCTTCATCCCGGGCAAAATCACGCGCCCCGGGCTGCAGTTCACGGGTAAAAAAATCATTGAAAGAACGATACTCATCCGCAGTACAACAGGCTTCATCCAAATCAATATCAAAATTGCGCACAAATCTCGGTATGCTGCGTCGGGACAGCTTCATCTCACAGATGCGGCCCATGGCGCCGGAGTATACCTTGCGGCGAATCAAAGTGTGCAAAGCCAGACGCCCCAGCGGGCTGCCATACAAAAGTTGCAGGCTTGCTCCACCCGGTACCCTTTCAGTCATATAATCTTTCGTATCGCGCTGATATACCATGATTGCAGGCCAATTCGCTTTAGACCTGCGCCGGAGGCCGATCTTCATTGTGTAATCCCCTATACTATGTACTTGTACACCCAGTCTAAATGTCTCTGAGCTGCAGGCTGGTCAAGAGCGCCTGGTCCACTTGCCGCATAAGCTCATCATTCAGCACCGCCACCCGCTGCTTGAGACGCGTTTTGTCAATGGTGCGTATCTGCTCGGCCAGGATTACCGAATCGCGCTCCATACCGAAATGACGCGCCTTAAGCTCCACGTGGGTGGGAAGCTTCGCCTTGTTAATCTGAGAGGTGATGGCCAACACAATGGTGGTAGGGCTGTGTTGATTGCCAACATCGTTCTGCACCACCAGCACCGGGCGTATGCCTCCCTGCTCCGAACCCACCACCGGGTTGAGCTGGGCAAAATAGATCTCCGCGCGTTTTATCATAAACTTCACTCCGAAAAAGTATTATAAGTTCTCATCGGCCAGCTTCAGATTGAGCGCCGCCATTTCCTGATAACCCTTTCCCATCTCCTCCCGTTGCAATTGCCTCCGGCGCTCTTCAATATACGCCGTCAGAGCTTCATTCAGTAAATCCCCGCGCGTTCGCCCATCCATAGCGGCAACCGCATTCAATTCCGTAAAAAGCCGTTCATCCAGGCTTACGCTTATCCGCCGTTTGGCTCCCAAAGTATAAGCACCTCCGTCCTTCACAAATACGATACCCCAATTATAAGCTGTAAACGGACAGCGGTGCAAATCCAATTAACGCCAACCCCGCAGCTCTCAATAACATCGCGGTATGCGCCGGGACGGCATACATACCACTTCATAATTGATGGTATCCAGCCATCCTGCGATGTCATCGGCCGTCACCCCGTCCCTGTGAGTGCCAAACAGTATCACCTCGTCACCCACGGTAACTTCAGGTAGTCCGGTAACGTCAAACATGGTCTGATCCATACACACCCGGCCTATCACCGGCACAACACGGCCATTAATTACGGCTCGGCCCCGATTGGAAAGCCGCCGGTTGTAACCGTCGGCATAACCGACCGGCACGGAAACGATTTTTCGCGGCTCCGCAGCGATGAAGGTGCGCCCATAGCTTACCGCAGTACCGGCCAACACTTCCCTTACCTGCGACACCCGGCTCATAAAGCGCATGGCGGGTTTGAGCTGAATAACGGAACGGTCCACCTCCGGCGAAGGATACAGGCCGTACAGAATAATCCCCGCCCTTACCATATCCATATGCGCACGCGGCAATTCGATTACAGCGGCGCTGTTGGCTATATGCTTTACCGGTATCGCCAGCCCCCGTGCTTCCAGCCGCGCCGCAAACTGTTGAAAAACATCTATCTGGCGATAAGCGTATTCCTTATTTGCCTCATCCGCCGTGGCCAGATGGCTGAATAACCCTTGAACCGTTATCCCCGGCAAAGCGGCTATTCTTTGCATGGTATCGGCGCTTTCCTCTGTGGGCCAAAAGCCTATGCGCCCCATGCCGGTATCGAGTTTGAGATGGATGGCCGCGTCCCTGCCCAGATGCCGTGCGCAAGCCGATAAGGTGGCTGCCGTCTCCGCACGAAATACCGTCAGCTCGATATTTGCGCCAATGGCCTGCCCAAAACCCGATTCCGGCGTAAAACCAATGACCTGAATCGGCGCGGTGATATCCGCGGCCCGCAATTCCAAAGCTTCCTCCAGGCACGCTACCCCCAGATAATCGGCCCCGGCTTTTAGCACACACTTTGCCACCGGCACCGCGCCATGACCGTAAGCATCGGCTTTAACCACCGCCATCAGCCGTACCCCGTCGCCGATAAGCCCGCGAATGGCGGCCACATTATCCGCAATAGCGCCTAAATTTATTTCTGCCCAGCTACGCCCGCGTTTATCCACGGCTATTCATCCTTTATCAGCGCCTTGAGCACATCGTTGCGCGTCACCAGTCCCACCAGCTTGCCATGGCGCAGCACCGGCACCCGGTTTATGTTATACTTGCGCATGATGCTCACGATCTCGCTGGTCTCGGCATCTTCATCCACCGAATACACTTTTTTGGTCATCAGGTCCTTCACCTGCGCCGCAGTGAACTTCTTCACATCCTGCTGATAGCGCACCGGATTATCGACGTAAATAATGCTGTCAAACAGAGTGAGGTAAAAAGGCGCTTTGATCTCGGTAGCCCGGATAAGTAGATCCTTTTCGGAAACAATGCCCAAAACCCTGCCCTCATCATCCGTCACCGGAATACCGCTAATCTTCTTATCCACCAAAACGCGCGCGATATCCTCCACCTTGTCGTCCGGTCTGGCCGTAATAACGTCTTTAGTCATTATCTCCCTAGCCTTCATGCCTATCCTCCTCCTTCCTGTCTATTATTATATGCTTTATTGCTCCCTTGCAGCAAATCAAAAAGCACGGGGTCAAAAAAACGCTTGACAAACCCAAAACTCAAGCGCTATACTCCAAAATATCAAACCGATGATGAGGAGATAACATCATCAGCGCGCTCACAGAGAGTCGGGGTAGGTGGGAGCCCGGCAGGAAGCGGGATGATAAATGGACCTCAGAGGGCTTTGTGAAAGGTAATTTCCGAGTAGCAAAAGACGTGAGCTCACGTTACAGAGCGGGAATGTGATAGCATTCCGCAGAGGTGGGCGTCTATATGGCGTCAAGCAAGGTGGCACCGCAGGAGTATCGTCTCCTGTCCCTGCAAAAAATGTGGGGGCAGGATTTTTTATTGCCCTCATCCCCCAAATAATTTATCGGAAGGAGTTTATGTGTGATGGAAAACGTACCCTACAAGATTTATTTGCGAGAAGATGAGATGCCTAAACAGTGGTATAACCTGCGCGCGGACCTGAAGACGGATCACGCGCCCATCCTGAATCCGGCCACTTTACAGCCGGTGACGGTCAAGGATCTGGAACCCATATTCTGTGCGGAAATGGCGAAACTGGAACTGAATGCGACCAATCGCTTTATCGACATTCCGGAGGAACTGCTGGCTATTTACCGCATGTTTCGCCCTTCCCCGCTGGTACGGGCATATTGTCTGGAGAAGGAACTGGGCACCCCGGCTCAGATCTATTACAAGTTTGAGGGCAACAACACCTCCGGCAGTCACAAACTGAATTCGGCCTTTGCCCAGGCCTACTACGCCAAAGAGCAGGGGCTGACCTCGCTGACCACGGAGACCGGAGCGGGACAGTGGGGTACGGCTCTGGCCATGGCGTGCAGCTACTTTGGCCTGAAGGCAAAGGTTTATATGGTCAAGGTATCATCACAACAAAAGCCATATCGCAAAGTGCTCATGGAAACCTACGGGGCCGAGATCATCCCCTCCCCCTCGGACACTACTGCCGTGGGACGAAAAATCTTAGCCGAGCATCCCAGCAGCGGCGGCAGCTTGGGATGTGCCATTTCCGAAGCAGTGGAAGTGGCCGTCGCCAACCCAGGCACCCGCTATGTGCTGGGCAGCGTGCTGGACCATGTGCTGCTGCACCAAAGCATCATTGGGCTGGAAGCCAAGTTGGCCATGAACAAATATGATATTTATCCCGACATCGTTGTGGGCTGCGCGGGCGGCGGCTCCAATCTGGGCGGTCTGATGGCGCCCTTTATGGCAGACAAGCTGGCCGGACGCAGCCATCCTTATTTCATCGCGGTGGAGCCCGCATCATGTCCCACGCTGACCCGCGGGCGCTTCGCTTACGACTTTGGAGATACCGGACAGGTAACGCCGCTGATTAAAATGTATACTCTGGGCGGCGGCTTCATCCCCTCCCCCAACCATGCCGGCGGCCTGCGCTATCACGGCATGAACGCGACCATGTCGCAGCTTTACCACGACGGCTATCTCGACGAGGCCCGCGCGGTCGAACAATCCGAAGTTTTCAAGTCTGCGGTGCAATTTGCCCGGGTTGAAGGCATCCTGCCGGCTCCCGAATCGTCGCATGCTATCAAGGTGGCCATCGATGAAGCCCTGAAATGCAAAGAGAGCGGCGAGGCCAAGACTATTCTGTTCGGCCTTTCCGGCACCGGCTATTTCGATCTCTCCGCCTATGCGGCTTACAACGCCGGTACCATGACCGACTTCATCCCCACCGACGAGGAATTGGCGCAGGGATTCTCTTATATCCCCAAACTGCCGGGTATACAGGAATAAAAGCTTAAAGGGTCAGGAGGCTGTGCCCCTGACCCTTTAAGCGTATTGAAGAAAGCTAAAACATTTTTTACTCCCGTTGGTTATACTCTACCACTCCGGCGGCATGGTACGCAGCTTCACCATATCATACACCGGTCCGTCCAGGCAGACGAACTCGCTGCCGATGTTGCAGCGGCCGCATTTTCCTATGCCGCATTTCATGCGCATCTCCAACGTGGTTATGATTTGATCGTCGGTAAAGCCCATCTTCTCCAGGGATTGCAGCACAAATTTTATCATCACCGGCGGACCGCAGGTGACGGCCACGGTATTGGCCGGGCGGGGGTCAAGCTTTTCCAGATACGCGGGCACGAAGCTCACTTCTCCGTCCCAACCTTCCTCGGGATTGTCGATGGTGACATATACATCGGTATCCTTTTCCTTGGGCCACAGATCAAATAACTCCTCCTTGAAACACAGATCGGCCTTGCTGCGGCTGCCGTAGATAATGGTTATTTTGCCGTAATCCTCGCGATGCCGGAAACAATACTTGATGAAGGAGCGCAACGGCGCCAACCCGATACCACCGGCGATGAACAACATATCCTTACCCTTGCTCTCATCAAAGGGAAAGTGATTGCCGTAGGGGCCGCGCACACCGATGTGCTGCCCCACTTCGATGCGGTGCAGGGCGTCGGTCATCAGGCCCACGCGCTTGATAGCAAATTGCAGCCATTCCTGCTCCTCCTGCCAGGTGCAGGAGAACATGCCCTCCCCCACCGGCAACAGCGAAACCATGCCGAGTTGTCCCGGCAGGACGTTAAACGGCACTCCCCCCGCGGGCAGCTTGACATAGAAGCTCTTCACATCCGGGGTCTCATCCACAATTTTGATGACTTCGCAGATCTGAGGCAGTAAGGGGTTTTCACAGGTACAGTTTTCTTTACTCATGGCTCGCTGCCTCCTTTAACTGATTAATTATCCGGGAAATGTTTATCCCATTGGGGCATTGTACGATACAGCGGCCACAGCCGGTGCACAGGGGATGCCCGTAGCGTTC
>JAUNBV010000065.1:0-3543 GCA_030526885.1 Syntrophomonadaceae bacterium | reverse complement strand
AATAACGGTTGCGGAAGCGTTCCTTGCCGGTGGGGCGTGGGTTATGGCCTCCGGCCATCAGCGAATATTCGCCGTACATACAGGAATCGTAACAGCGGAAACGATAACCGTCATTGCCCCACATCTTGACCTGGATATCAAAACAATAACAGGATGGGCATAGATAGGTGCATATGCCGCAGTTACCGCATGGTTCCGCCAATTCATCCCAGATGGGATGCTCAAACATCGGGGGCAGCAATTCAGGCAAACCGGCAAAATCAGCTTTATTGGTAAATGCCTTCAGTTGCGGCTCGGCGTGACTGCTGTCCTCCAGTATACTGCTCAGTACCGCGCCCAGTGCAGCCCCCTTGTCGGTACGCTCCTCCCACAGCCAGACGTCGCCTACATCCTTAATCACCCCATCGGCGATGGAACCAGCTACCGGCTCGACCCCCATGTCCTTACAAAAACAATGCGGCCCCGGCTCATAACAGGCGTTAGCCACGATGGTGCAGTTTTCGCGCCGCACCTTGTAATAGGCATCCTCAAAGCCGCGGGTCAGAAATACCTCATCCAGACAGCGGATGGCCTCCACGTCGCAGCTGCGGGCGCCAAAGATGATCGTGGGCGCGGTGTTTTCGTATACCGGCTCAACCTTAAGCTCCTCCTTATCCTGATGGATGATATACATCTTTTCCGAAGGTGGGATAAGTACGCTTTTAGGCGGCAGATAGACGTTCAGCGCGTCCAATAATACCGTATCCTCTTCAGACTTCCGGTTCCAGGAGAAAAAACCGCTATGCTCATTGGTCTGCATCGGCAGGAAAAGCTCTGCGTTTTGGCTCAAGGCCCGGAAAACTGCTTCGGCTTGACTCTTTTTAAACTGCTTCACTCCCCTTGCCCCCTTTACATGAAGTAGTCAGGATCTTGATCCTGATACAGACTTAACGGCGGTTTGCGTCCGGGCACATATTCCATGCCGGCCTCATAGGGGCCGAAGAATTTCGCCACATCCTTGACCAGCTTCTGCGACAGCAGCATCAAGGGGATATCCACCGGACAGACGCGCTCGCATTCGCCGCATTCGATGCAGCGGCCCGCCATGTGGTAATAGCGCACCAGTTGGTACATCATATTGTCGGTCTCATTGTTTTCGCGGCCTACCCACTGCGGCTTCATCTCATCGAAAATACAGGTGCGGCAGTTGCAGGCCGGGCATACCTGACGGCAGCCGTAACAGCGAATACACTTACTGAACTCATGGGTGAAAAAGGCATAGCGCTCGTCCGCCGTCATGGCCTCGATCTGTGCCACGCGGGTGAAGCGTTCACCGGCGCGCGGCGTCTGTTCCGTGCCCAGCAGCTCATCATAAATGACCGGATTGGGCTGGATACAGTCATAACACTTGGCGGCCAGCTCCGGCAGCTGCTCGGTGGCTCCCAGCGCGGAACCGGCTTTCATGGCCTTTAAGGGATCCTTCATGCCGGGGCAGCATATGCCCACTATATACAGGCGCTCACGGGTAAACTGGTTATCCTCCAGCAGGCGCACGATAGCGCGGGAGTCGCAGCCCTTCACCGCTATGCCGATTTTCTCATGGCCATCGCGGTATTTGAGCAGCGCCGCCGCCAGATTGTTGATGCTATATTCGTCAAATACTATTCTGTCGGCATCTTCAGCCTTACGCACAAAGAGCGGACTGGTCTGATAGTCGGTAACCCCCTTCTGCCAGGCCAGGAATACGTCCACTTTGCCTTCGTTCAGCAGATTGGCGGCTATAGTCTGTAGTTTATTCGTTATATCTTTCATCGCGCATCCCTCAGCTTTCTGTTGGGCCCGAGGCGATAAGCATCGGCCACGATCTTTTCCATGATCTGCTGAAATTTGCCGCCCTCCGCGCCGGAGATCCAGGAGGTCTGGTAACGGTCGGCTTCAATGCCCATATACTGCATGAGCTCCCGCATAATAGTATGACGCCGCCGATTGTAATAATTGCCGGTGCCGTAATGGCAATCACCGGGATGGCAGCCGGACAGCAACACCAGATCGGCGCCGCGATTCAGCGCCCGCAGCGCAAACAACGGGTCCATGCGGCCGGAACAGGGAACGCGGATGATGCGGATATCAGCCGGGTATTCGTAATGGTTTAAGCCGGCCAGATCGGCGCCGGCATAGGTACACCAGTTGCAGGCAATAACTATGATTTTAGGCTTAAATCCTCCGTCTTTTTCTATAGACATAACGCATCCACCTCCGCTGCTAATTGATCGTCGGTAAAGCCTTTGAGATTCAGCGCCGCGGTTCGGCAGGCGGGAATACAGGCTCCGCAGCCCTGGCACAGGGTGCTGTTGACCACCGCCACCTTGCGGTTCAGCGGGCCATGGTGGCCGCGCTCGGTAATCTCCTCCAGGCCGATAGCTTTATAAGGACAAACGGGAACGCAGAAACCGCAACCGGAACATTTGCCCGGTTCGACGATACTGGTCATGGCCTCCGTGGCCAGCTCGGCCTTGGACAACAGGCCCAAGACCTTGGAAGCCGCCGCTCCGGCCTGAGCTACGGTGTCGGGGATATCCTTCGGTCCCTGACAGGCTCCGGCCAGATACACTCCGGCGGTAAAGGTTTCTACCGGCTGCAGCTTAGGATGAGCTTCCTGATAGAAACCGTCCTTGTCGGTGGAGAATCCCACCGCTTTAGCCAGTTCGTCCGCTCCGGCGCTGGGCACCATAGCGGTGGCCAGCACCACCATATCGGCTTCAACCTCTAACTGCATGCCCATCAGGGTATCTTCACTGCGCAGTACCAGGTGGTCACCGTCCTGATAGATTTTGCTTACCCGGCCGCGAATATAGGTAGCTCCGGCGTCCAGGGAACGCTGATAGAATTCCTCATAATTTTTGCCGGCGGTGCGCACATCCATATAAAACACATATGCTTCGCTATCCTCGATCTTGGTCTTCACCTGATAGGCGTGCTTGGCGGTGTACATACAGCAGGCGCGCGAGCAATAGCTCTTGCCCTTGGCGTCGTCTCGCGAGCCCACGCACTTGATAAAGGCTACCCGCTTGGGCTCCTTACCGTCGGAGGGACGCTGGATATGGCCCTGGGTAGGGCCGCCGGCGCTGACCAGCCGCTCAAATTGCAGGGAATCAATCACATCGGGGTATTTGCCGTAGCCATACTCGCCGTAGGCGCTGCTCCAGTCAAACATGCCGTAACCGGTAGCCATCACTATAGCGCCGGCTTCGATCGTAACGAATTTATCGGTATCGTCATAATTGACCGCCTTGGTGGGACAAATCTTTTCGCACACCCCGCATTTGCCGCTGGTGAGCTTGGTGCAGTTGGCCGCGTCGATATACGGCTTGCCCGGCACCGCCTGGGGGAATAGTTTGTGGATGGCGGTAGTCTGCCCCATACCCATCTCAAAGGGGTCGGGGACTTTCTTGCTGGGGCATTTCTCCATACAGGTGCCGCAGCCGGTGCAGAGTTCCCAGTCCACATATTTGGCCTTTTGCTTCACGGTAATATTAAAATTGCCTACGTAACCGCTTACTTCAG
>JAUNBV010000064.1 GCA_030526885.1 Syntrophomonadaceae bacterium | reverse complement strand
CATAACGGGGAGCGCATCCCCGCGCCCGAGCTGCTGGACAGATTCAAGGCCCGGCCCGAGATCGCGCGCCTGATAAAAGGTGGGCAGACCGCGGAGTATTCGGCTCATGTAGTGCCCGAAGGCGGGCTTAATGCCCTGAGCCAACTCACCGGCAACGGCATCCTGCTGGCGGGCGATGCCGCCGGGTTTTCCATGAATATAGGCATCACCGTGCGCGGCATGGAATACGCGCTGGCTTCCGGCGTACTGGCCGGGCAGGCGGTTATCGCCGCCAAAGAGAGCGGGGATTACAGCGAAGCCGGGCTGGCCGGATATAAGAAGCTGCTGGACGAATCCTTCGTGATGCAGGACTTCAAAAACTTCAGCGCCGCGCCCGACGTATTGGAGACCCCGCGTTTCTTCAACTATTACCCCAAAATGATGGGCGATATGATGCGCGACATCTACCATATCCCCGCCGACGGCCCCAAGCAGCGCCTGTATCCCACCATGAAGCAGCACCTGGGCTTTAAGGATATGCTCGCTATGGGCAAAGACATGTGGAAGGTGAGGAAGATATGAGCCAGACTACCATAGAAGTGCTCGGCCTCAAGGCCAAGCTGGGGCTGGACGTTTTCAAGCATGACAAGGAGCCCCATGTAAAAATCAGGGACGGAATGGCCAAGGACGCCCGCCTGAAAGCAGCCGTACTGGTATGCCCCGCCGGGCTGTACAGCGAAAACAGCGCCGGTGAAGTGGAGTTGTCCATTGACGGCTGTCTGGAATGCGGCACCTGCCGTATCGCCTGCGGTACCGAAGTGCTGGAGTGGAATTATCCCACCGCCGGTTGCGGCGTCCAGTTCAGATTCGGTTAAGCGGCATAAACACAAAACGAGTTGGGAGGAAAGACAATGAATATTGCAGTAGCGATGAAACAGATCCCCGACCTGCAACAGGTGCGGATCCGCAATCGCCAGCCGGTATTTGACGACGTGCCCTGGACGCTGGGCAACATCGACAAGAACGCGCTCGAAGCCGGCGTACAGTTGAAAGAGGCCGCCGGCGGCAATGTCATCGCCCTGTCGGTGGGCAATGAAGAACTGGAGGACACCATCAAGGAAGCGCTGGCCGCCGGAGCCGACGAAGCCTTGCTGATTGCCGACGATGAACTAAGCGGCATCGACAGCGCCCAGGCCGCGCAGTTGCTGGCCGCCGCAGTGGGCAAGCTGGAGGACATCGGCCTGCTGCTGTTCGGCGAAGGCAGCGGGGACAACTATTCCGGGCAGGTAGCCTCCCGCGTGGCCGCCATTCTGGGCTGGCCCCAGCTTTCCTATGCCAAAGCCATCACCCTGGACGGGGACAAGATCACCGTGGTAAAGGCTCTGGAGGATTGCGAAGAAACCGTCACCGCCGCCCTCCCGGCAGTGGTGACCGTGGTATCCGAGATCAACGAAGCGCGCATTCCCGCCGTGAGCGCCATCCTGAAAGCCGGCAAAAAGCCCAAGGAAGTGTTGATGCTGGACGACATGGACGTGGAACTAAGCGCTGCCGCCATCAAGACCATCAGCAACCTGGCCCCCGAGACCCAGCGCAAGAGTGTGGCCGTAAAGAGCGTCGATGAACTGGTAGCGGCCCTCAAAGCCGAAAATCTGATAGGGAGGTAGAGAACATGGCCACCATTTTAATCTACAGTGAAAAAGAAGCCCTGCTGCGCGAGCTCATGACCGCTGCCGCCGTGATCTCCGCTCCCCTGGGAATGGACGTGCGGGCCGTGACCATCGATAACCCCGAGGTACTGGCCGATACCGCCGCCGTAGCCGCCGTGCTGGAAGCGGCCGCCGCCGATATCGTGCTGCTGGCCTCCAACCGCCGTGGCCGCGAACTGGCCGGACGCCTGGCCCAAAACATGGGTGCCGGTTGCCTGACCGACGTGAACGCCTTGAGCGTGGAGGGGCAAGAGATAGCGTGTACCCGTAACGCCTTGGGCGGCGCTACCGTAGCCAGCCAGAGCGTTACCACCGCGAAACAAGTCATCGCCATCAGCCCCCGCAGCTATGCCCCCGCCGAAGGCGGCAGCATAGAGACTTTGGCCGGCGGCAGCCCCGCCGTGACCCTGCTGGGCGTACAGGCCAAAGGCGGCGACAGCGTAGACATCGAAGCCGCCAAGATTTTAGTCGCGGTAGGCCAGGGTTTGGAAGACCAGGGCGATTTGCCCGCGGTGGAAGCCATCGCCCGCGCTCTGGGCGGCGAGATCGCCTGCTCCAAGCCGGTGGCTACCGACCGCAAATGGCTCGACGAGGAACGCATCATCGGGCTCTCCGGCAAGAAATGCAAGCCGGAACTGGCTATCCTGATGGGCATTTCCGGCCAGGTACAGTTTACCGTGGGCATCCGCGACGCCAAAACCATCGTTTCCATCAACAGCGACGAAAACGCCTTTATGAACCAGATGTCCGACTATTATCTCGTCGCGGATATCAAGGATGTGCTGGGAGATTTGCAAAAAGCGCTGGGGTAGGGATTAGGGGCCTGCGCCCCCGCTTTCGCCCGGCGGATAGAGTTTTAAAACCGTATGGCGGGCGCGCCGCCGGGCTAATAGACTTCATCCATATATTCGGCCCCCACCCGGGCCAGATAAGCCTCCACTTCATCGAGTGGGGGCTTTTTTAATAGGCCGAAGCGAAAGCGCTCGTGGCAGCCGGGGCAGTAGATATACACCTCGTCGTACGCGGCGCTGCCGTGCGCGGCTTCATACAGCATCTTCAAAAACGTTATCTGCGGCGCGCGCCCGTCCGGCAGGCTGCCCGCGCTCTCCAGCGTCCAGTTGTACTCGTTATACTTGTTGCCGCAGGTGTTGCAGTAAATCATTAGCTGCGCGGCGGTATCCCTGCGCATGGACTTTACCTCCCCGCCGGTTTGATATAATATAATTGTAGGGGCACGGCGGGCACAAGTCAATTCAGCCGCTCGCCGTTCTGCGGACACGGCCCGGCGAGACAAGCCCTAAAGGGCGCAGATGAGCTGCGGCGTGTCCCACGCGAAGGTTTCCAGCGAGACAAGCCCGCAAGGGCGCAGGGGAGTGTAAGAAACCTACCGCGGAGCAAAGATGGCCTCACCGCAGACCGTCCCGATACGAGGCAGCGTTTTGGCAGGAAAGGCTTTTTCCTCCGCTCGGTGCGGATTACGGCGGCGGGATTTGGCGACAGTCGGCCAAGAGGAGAGAGAAAATGCGGTATAAGCCGGAGTACAGGCTGATGATTGGGTGCCCGCGGTGTGGGCGTAAGAGCAGTGAATACCGTTGGAGCATGAAGACGGCGGCGCGCTTTTCGGTGGGCGCAGATACCTGCCCGCCCCTCATACAGGTGCTGCTGGCCGGGCTGGACGGACGCGGCGACGATTACGACGGTTATCGCCTGATATGTCCCGGCTGCAACAACGGCGTCAACGCCGACGAGCTGGCCGCGCTGCTGGCGGAAGCGGAAATACGCGCATACGCCGCTGGGCAGGGGGCGCAGTACTGCGATTATTGGTATTAGGGGAAAACATATTACAGGCGGGAGTGGAAATGATGGAAGACAACAGCCTTTTTTATCAGCAGCGCACGGTGATGGCGTATGACGCCGGCAGCTTCGCCCCGCGCGAGGCGGGACTGGTGCGGGAGGTGGCTCTGCGGCTGGTTTTGAACGGGCAGCCGGTGGTGACCATGGCCTGCACTCCCCACGCGCTGGAGGAATTGGCGGTGGGCTATCTGCTCAGCGAAGGGATTTTGCCGCGCGATGGGGGCCAAGGCCGGGAAGGGCTGACGGTAAAATGTCAGGCAGCAGGGGAATGCGTCGTAATGGTGGAGGCTGGGGGAGTCGAACCCGACGCGCTGCGCTGCGCGGCGGGAGCGGTCAATACCTGCAACGGCAAGGGTTTCGGCGCGGACGCGGACCTCACGGAGCACCTGCCCGCGCCGGGCGGACAGCGCTTTGCGGCGCGGGACCTGCTGGAACTCAGCCGCCGCCTGGACGAGACCTCCGGCACCTTTAAACTTACCGGCGGCGTGCACAGCGCGGCGGTGGGGCAGGGCGGGGAACTGCTGTGCCGTTACGAGGACATCGGCCGCCACAACGCCGTCGATAAGGCCCTGGGCCACGCCTTTTTACGGGGTTGGGACATGAACGATAAAATTTTGGTATTAAGCGGGCGCATCGCCTCGGAAATACTGATAAAAGCCTGCCGCCACGGGGTATCCACCGTGCTGTCGCGTTCCGCCCCCACCCTCAAGGCGGTGGAGCTGGCCGAGCGCCTGCACATGACCGTAATCGGCTTTACCCGCGGGGAACGCTTCAACGTTTATACCGGCGCGGAGCGCATCGACCTCGGGGATTAGGCATAAGATAACGAAACAGCCGCTGCGGGGAAAACGCAGCGGCTGTTTTTATATGCGGTTTGGCCGTCAACGGGCGCTTGATTCGCGTTCTTACTGCAAGTGCTCCGAATCGTGCGGGATGCCGTATTCCAAGGCTACGCGGCGGGGTACGGTGACCATTTCGTCATAGCAGGAAAACACCTCGCTTACGCGCTGTTCATCGGGCTTGCGGGTGATCACGCTTACCAGCGGCACTACCAGCAGGCCCACCACCATAGCGATAGCGCCGGCGTTGATGGAGGAGGCGATGTAATGGAAGAACATATTGCTCACCGTGATGCCCACCCCGCAGATAAAGCTGGCCCACACCGCCGCATTGGTGACCCGTTTCCAGTACAGGCCGTACAGGAAGGGGGCCAGGAAGGAACCGGCCAGCGCGCCCCATGAGATGCCCATGAGCTGGGCGATGAAGTCGGGCGGATCCAGCGCGATGATCACCGAGATGGCGATAAAGAACACCACCAGCAGGCGCAGGGACAAAAGCTGCTGTTTTTCGTTCATGGTCTTGATGATATTGCCCTTCAGGAAATCCAGCGTCAACGTGGAACTGGAAGTCAGCACCAGCGCGGCCAGGGTGGACATGGAGGCGGACAGCACCAGCATCACCACGATGCCCACCAGCACATCGGGCAGGGTAGAGATCATGTGAGGGATTATGCTGTCAAACACCACTGTGCCGTTGGCGTTGTAGATGGCGGGGCTGTCGAACAGGCGGGCAAAACCGCCCAGGAAGTACGAGCCGCCGGCCACCACCAGCGCGAAGACGGTAGTGACCACCATGCCGGTGGTGATAGTCTTTTCACTCTTTATGGCGTAAAACTTGTGTACCATCTGCGGCAGGCCCCACGCGCCCAGCGAGGTGAGGATGATGACCCCCAGCAGGTTGAGCGGGTCGGGCCCGAAAAACGAGGTATAGGCTCCCGCCTGCCCCAGCGTGACGGAGGCCTCGCTTTCAAAAACCGCCAGCTTGGATACCGCCGCCATAAAGCCGCCCTGGCTGAGCAGGGTAGCCGCCACCACCGCTATGATGCCCGCCAGCATGATGCAGCCCTGAATAAAATCGTTGACCGCGGTAGCCATGTAGCCGCCCAGGATGACATATACCCCGGTGAGCGCCGCCATCGCCAGCACACAGACCGCGAAAGGAATGTCGAAGGCCATGGCGAACAAGCGCGACAGGCCGTTATAGACCGAAGCGGTGTAAGGGATCATAAATATGAAGATGATAGCGGAAGCCACCACCTTTAGCGCGTGGCTGTCAAAGCGTTTGCCGAAAAACTCCGGCATGGTGCTGGCGCTGAGATGATGCGTCATCACCCGTGTGCGGCGGCCCAACACCGCCCAGGCCAACAGGCTGCCCAGCAGCGCGTTGCCCAGCCCGATCCAAGTGGCGGACAGGCCGTATTTCCAGCCGAACTGTCCCGCGTAGCCCACGAACACCACCGCGGAAAAGTAAGTAGTGCCATAGGCAAAAGCCGTCATCCACGGCCCGATACTGCGGTTGCCCAAAACGAAATCATCGACCGTGTTCACCTTTTTGCGGGCATAAATGCCCACCCCGATCATTATCGCAAAAAATACTACCAACAAAGATATCTTTATAAACACAAAAATGCTCCTCCTTAAAATTTATTCTTTATGGCCGGTTTTCCGTTGCCGCCACCTTTGACGGGGCATGGCCGCCCTTATCAGGTCACGGACAACCTAAAATAATAATACAGGCCTCCGGCCCCGACAGACTGCGGCTGTCTGAGCAGATACCTGCACACAGAGAAGCACATACTATTCCTCATAGCTGCCTACCATCCTTCCGTTTTACAATTTTCCCTAGAGTATCGCCCGGGGTATAAGTCCGCCCTATCGCCGCTCGTGCGGCATCCATACTACTACGGCCCCGGCCTTGCCGGACCGCATGAAGTGATGATAGCAAAACCGGGCGGGGCTGTCAAATGTTTTTTTACCGGGCGCGAAATGTTATAATCTGGAGTAGTACAAACTGGATGAAAAATGATGAAGGAGCGTACGGATGGCGGCATGGGCGCGGTTTAGGGCCAAGTGCGGGCGGATAAGCCATGATATAGGGCAAATGCAGCGGCCATCGGAACTGGCGGATTATATCCCGGCGGCGCTGATTGAAAAACTGGCGTTATTCTTATTGCTGGTATGGGCGCTGAGCCCGGTCATAATTCTGATTCTGAAAGGCTGCAGGCTGACTGGTTATTTCATGGCCGGGTTGCAGTGGGCCTGGATTTTGTGGCAGGTGGGCATGTTCGGCCTGCTGCTGGGCGCGGTGGCGCTGGCCAAAAGCCTGCTGGCGGCCGGCCGGCGCGGGGAAAACTGGCTGCGGCCCTGGGCGCGGCGGCATCTGTTTCCTCTCTTATTGCTGCTGTTGTTGCTGTGGGCCACGCTATCCGCCTTCTTTGCCGACAATTTTCTCCTGTCCTTTTTTGGCGATTCCTACCGCAAGGACGGCCTATTCACCTATTATTCCTATGCCGGCATCTTTGCGTGCGCCTATATCGTCCGCCGCCGCTCCCGGCTGGTAGTGGAGGTTTTAGTGGCGGTGTTCGCCCTGCTGGCGCTGCTCACCGTACTCGACAGCCAGGCGCTAAACGCATTTTTTGCCATAGCTACCGACCGGGGAATATATTTTAACATCAACCACTACGCCTACGTGCTGGGCCTTGCCGTCATGCTGGCCGCCCTGCTGGCCATGGCCGGCCCCGCGACCGTCACCGGCGGCCTGCCCCTGCGCCTGGCCGCGTTGGCGCTGCTCACCTGGGCGCTGCTGATAAACCGCTCCTTTGGCCCCTATCTGGCGGTCATCGGCGGGATGGCGCTGCTGATAATATTCACCGCCGGTTTCGACCGGGAGCGGCTGAAACGGGCGGTGCTGGTGGTGGCGGTATTCGCTGTGGTATCGCTGGGCTATAATGCCGTCTATTACAATGTGAGCGGCGACTTCTCGCGCCTGTTCGGCGACGTAGGCAGAATCGCATGGGACGATCCCGATGCCGGCGACGCCGGTTCCGGGCGCTGGGAGTTGTGGGTGCTGGGAGTGGAATTTGCCGCTGAAAGGCCGGTGCTGGGGCATGGGCCGGACAGCCTGCGCCCCCTGTACAGGGCAGAGGATATAAATCACTCCAGCCCTCACTGCTGCGTAATCTATCTCGCCGCCACCCTGGGATATCCCGCCATGCTGCTCTACCTGGGCGCGATGTTGGCGCTCACCGTGAGCTTTTTCCGTTGCCGGCGGCGGCTCACCACTTATCATATCGGCCTGTTCTGCGCCGTCGCCGCCTGGTTCGCCTCCTCGCTGCTGGGGGTCAGCATGTACTATACCTCGCCCTTTTACTTCACTGTACTGGGCCTCGCCGCCGGTTCCCTGCTGGCGCTTAAACCCGCTGGGGATGAAAACGCCGAAGCATAGCGCGGCATCATTCTAGCTGCGCTTTCTTACCATGATCAGGGCGGCGATACCCAGCAACAGCGCTCCCCCGATGATGAGGGGCAGGGCGGTGGGCAGCCAAGCCTGTTCGGGCGTCTCCGGCCCTTCTTCCGGCGCGCCCCCGCTTTCTTCCGGCGGCGTAGCGTCGGCCATATAAGTTACCGGAGTGGTTTCATACAGCAACATGAACAGGTTATACAGGAGCATCGCGCTCTCGCCGCGTCCGATGCTGCTCTGCGGCTCCAGGTTGCCGCTGCCCTCGATGAGGCCCTCGCGCACCGCCAGGGCCACCGCTTCGCGGGCCCAGTCGCTGATGGCGTTTCCGTCGTCAAAGTTTAAGTATTCCTCCGGCGCGGCGGGGTAGAGATAACCCTGCTTATCGGCCAGGGTGCGGGCGCACAGCGCCACCACCTGCTCGGCGGAAATCTGGTCCTCGCCCCGGAAAGTGCTGTCGTCATAGCCCTGCGCGATATTGGCCGCTTCCGCCGAAGCCACGAAATTGTAATAGGGGCTGTCGTCGCTCACATCCGAAAAGGAACATATCAGGCCGCGGTTGAGCGCGAAAAACATCTTGACCAGCGCGGCGGTGAAATCATAGCGGGTCAGCGGGTCATGGGGCCGGAAAGCGCCGTCGGTCAGCTCCAGATAGCCCTTGGACAGCATAAAGGTGATGGAGGAGCGCATCTCGTCGCTTAAACCCTGGATATCGTCGGCCATGATATCGCTGCTCACCACCTCATAGCTGCCGGAAAAATTAGTGGCAAACTCCAGCGTCTGCGCCGTCTGGTCAAACTGGCCGCCCCAGTTGTCGCTGCCTCCCTTGTAAGTGGCGAATACCGAATCCAGGGAACTGGCCGCCGGCAGCGCAAAACTGATGGGCGCGGGTATCTGCTCGATGGCATTGTTCATGCCGTCCACAAAAGTGATATCGAATTTATTGACCGCCAGGGGGGTAATCTGCACGATGCCAGGGCCGGAGGCCAAAACCGTGCTCAGGGCGGCGGTATCGGCGGAGACGGTGTGGCGGGTATCGCCCAGGATGAGCTTTAAGCCCCCCGCCTGGCCCATGCTGGCCGCCACGTCCTGCGCCAGCGTCACCTGCATGGAGCGGGTATTGTCTATGCGGTTTACCGAGATGACAATGACGCTTTCCAGCACCTTGTTCAGCGCCACGCCGTAATCGGCCAGCAGCGCTTCCAGTTCCAGGCGGGTATGGGCGGCGGAATCTATGGCCGCGTGTATATCGGCCCCGCTGACCGTCACCTGATTGTTGGCTGCGGTCACCGCGGCGCGGGAAGCGCCGGAAATGGCACTCTCCACATATGTAGCCAGCGCGCTCTTGGCCGGGTCGTTGGGGGTCACCCCATCCATATTGTTGAGCAGTTCCTCGAGATAGGTCACATACTGGCTGCCGCTGATAAAACCGGCGCTCCGGTCGTAATCTATTATCAGATTGGGCGTGGCCGCCGCCTCGTCGATGCATTTTTCCAGGCCCGCGGCGTTCAGCATACCGTTCACCGCCTGCACCACGCGAAAAGCCGGTTCGCCGTCGGCGCGCAGTTCCTTGATTACCGCGCAGCCCGTCACCCGGCTGTCGATGGTAGTGACCGCGCAATATAATTCCTCGGTAAGCTGGAAAATGCCGGTCAGTTCGCCCACCAGCCGCTCATCGGACAGCTTTTTCATGGCTGCGGTCTTCTCCGCCGCCTGGTCAGCCATCACCTCGGGATAATCGTACATATCGGCGGCATAAACCATATCCTGGGTACTGACCAGGCCGCTGCCCGCCAGCGAGCCCGAGAGGGAGGAAGCCATCACGTCCTGCAACACCCGGGCCGGGGCGTAGGAATAACCGATGGAGCCGTTGCCCAATTCGCCGTCGCTGTTGCCGCCCCAAGCGAAAAGCTCGCCCCCGGCGGTGAGCGCCAGGGTATGGTACATGCCCGCATCCATGGCCGCGATGCCGGTCATTATCGAAGCCGGAGCCGTGCGGATGGGATTGCCGTACACATCGAGCGCGTCGCCCTGCCGGTCATTGCCCGCCTGCCCCCATTCATTGCTGCCCCAGGCCCACAGCACCCCGTCGGCGGTGAGCGCCAGGGAAAAATCCTGGCCCGCGCTGATTGCGGTCACATTATCCATTATCCGCACCGGCACGCTCTGGACCGGGTCCCCGTAGTTATTGGTCTTGTCGCCCACATGGCCGTTGCCCACCTGTCCCCGTTCATTATCGCCCCAGGCCCACAGGCTGCCGTCCCTTTTCAGCGCCAGGCTGTGGCTGCCCCCGGCCGCCACCGCCGCCGTCTCATCCATCACCTTGATTGGAGTGGAGGATGCGCTTAAATCGCCCGTGCCCAACTGCCCCTTGTCATTATTGCCCCAGGCCCACAGGCTGCCGTCGGTTTTCACCGCCAGGCGATGATTCTGTCCGGCGCTGACCGCGTTTACCCCTTCCAGCACCCGCCCCGGCGCATTTACGCCGCCGCCCCAGGCCCACAGGCTGCTGTCGGATTTTATGGCCAGCATATGGCTGCCCCCGGCGTCCACCGCCGTCACCCCTTCCATCACCCGCACCGGATAAGG
>JAUNBV010000063.1 GCA_030526885.1 Syntrophomonadaceae bacterium | reverse complement strand
TATACCATCGACGAAAAAGAACAGCTTATCATGGTCAAGGATGCCAACGGAGTGTACACCACGTATGAATATGCCGATGATTTGGTGGTGACCATCGCCAATGTGCGCTTCCCCACGGTGGGCGACCTGAAAACGGGCGATCTGGTGGCGCTCACGGTAAAGAATAACGTATTGACCGGCATCGAGTTGGTGCAAGCCCAGCAGCAGCTTACGGTGACCGGCGAAATCATCAGCATCTCCACCAATAATAATAACGTTTCCATCAAGAGCAGCGCCGGTTCCTCCATCTACTATCTGGATAAAAACGTGGATATTAAGGTGGAGGGGCTGAACATAGCCACTATCCACGACTTGCAGGAGGGCGATAACGTATCCGCCCAGATCAATAACGGCCTCATCACGGTGCTGGAAGTATTGAACCGCGACGCCGGCAGCTATTACAGCGGCACGGTATTAGCGGTTGACACCTACAATGAAAGGATTGTGATTAAGACCGCCAACGGCGAAACAGTGAGTTATGACCTCAGCACCAACGTGTCGGTGGAGATCGACGGCGAATATGAAGACATAAGCGATGTAAAGGTAGACATGGAGGTAGACCTCACGGTAGTTGACGACAAGGTACTGTATATCGAAGTGGCCAGCGGCGCCGAGGGCAAGGTGATATCCATCAATACCTCCCGCAACCTGATCTCGGTACAGCTCAATAACGGCAATACGGACAGCTATGTGTATTCCAGCGATGTGGACGTAAACTTCACCACCATTAAAAACCCGGATGAATTTGATATCGCGGTAGGCGATACGGTGCGCATCCACGCCAATGTGGACGGGCTGGTGTATGAGATCGACGTTTACTGCTCCGGCATGTTTGAAGTGGTGTCCGTAGCTTCCAGTTCCGAGCGGCTGAAGGTCGAGGACGAGGACGGCGATTCGCGCTATCTGTACCTGGACGACAATAATGTCACCATAGAAATGGCCGGGGTGCGCAACCCCACCGTGGATGATTTCAAAGTGGGCGATGTGCTGGAGGTATACTTCATGGGCAACGATGTGCGCAAGATCGTCACCATGCAAACCGCAGTCGGCACCATCACCAGCATCAACGACGCCACCGGCGTATTCTCCATAACGGATTATGACGGCCTTTCCCATTCCTTTACGTTTACCGGCAAGAGTACGGTGACCGAAGGCTCAAAGAGTTCCAGCAATATCTCCGCTATCGCGGTGGGCGACCGGGTGCAGGTGTACGAAACCATTGACAAGCATCTGGAGATTTCGCTGATGACGCTGGTCACCGGCACCATCGTCAGTGTGGCCACGGATTACGAATCGGTGTACATCCAAAAGACCGGCACCAGTTCCTACACCCGCTACTATTGCGACGATGACTGCATCCTCACCGAGGGCGGCAGCGACCTGGCGTGGCGCAACCTGAAGATGAACGATAAAGTAAGGCTGTATGTAGTCGGAACTACCGCCTATGAGATCGAGCGCTACTAAACAAATAATATAACGGTACTTAAGGAGGCTGTTGCAAAGTCGTTTTGAGACAGCCTCCTTGTTTTGAAAAAATGCTGAGGTGAAATTAATCGATGATAAAGCGCAGGATTATTCGTTGTACCGCCTTGCTGTTATGCCTGGCCGTGCTGTGCGGGCTGGGCGGACTGCCGGCATGGGCTGACGGACCGGACGCGGAGGCCATGCCCTGGGGCGCGGAAACCCTGCCGCCGGAGCAAGCGGAGGGAGGCGCAGCCCCGCCGGAGGAAGGGGAAGCGGCGGAGCCGACCGTGGAGTTGCCGCCGCCGATGGAGGTTTCCCGGTCGCTAGAGGATACGTATGGGCTGGAATATACCCCGCCGCACGGGCAGCTCTTTACCAATAGGGTAGACGGCTACGAAATCACGCTGCCGGGGGATTTTACGGTGGATATGACCAAGTCCGATGTGTGCGCGGTGCTGGGCAACGACGCCTGGAAGCTGGAGATATACCGCCAGGAGCTCAGCGGCGTTTCGCCCCTGGCCTATATAAATTACTCCAACCGCTTTATCGCCAACACCGCCGATCATGGGTGGGAATACGGGGTATCGGAAAGCGTCAACGGCTATATGGCGCATGTAATGCAATGGTCGCGCCGCGATTTGGCGGCCCTGGACCGCGATTTCAACCATTACGCCTGCGTGAACATAGTGGCCGGTTCCAATTTGGTCTATACCTTCTTTTTTAAAGCGGACGACGCGTTTTGGGGGCCGGAGCAGTATATGGAGATGGTGCGCAGCTTCAGGCAGGTCTACCCCACCCGCACCGCTTACACGGTGATGACCCAGGGGCCGGCTGATCGTGAGGAGTGGGATGAGCTCACCCGGTACGCGTTCGACACCCTGTTCGGGGCGGAGGCCGGCTTGAGCTGGGGGCTTTTTGAGCACGCCGCCCCCATGCATATGCAGCGGGTAAACTTTATCGAAAAAAACCTGGAATTCAAATTCCCCATCCAGCTGCTCTACATCCACTTCGGGGAAGAGGATACCCTGACCCAACTGGAAACCGCGTTGGCAAACGTCAAAGCCGAGGGCCGCATTATGGAGCTGACCCTGCAGACCGTCGCGCAGCCGGCAGAGCAGGGCAATATGGTGTACGATGTGCTGGATAAGGAGCATGACGATTATCTGCAGCGGCTTGCGGAGCTAATCGCGGCTAACCGGCAGCCGGTGTTGTTTCGGCTGGGCAATGAAATGAACGGCGACTGGTGTCCTTACAGCGCCTGGCATACCTCGCGCGATGCCGAGGTGTACCGGGCTTTCAGCCGTTATGTGTATGACCGCCTGGAGGAATACGGCGCGGGGCCGTGGCTGATAAGGGTGTGGAATCCCAATGAGCGCTCCTACCCCGATTTCAAATGGAACCACGCCGGCCTGTATTATCCGGCCGAGGACGACATGGACGTAATCGGCCTTACCGGCTATAATACCGGCACTTATTATCCCAGCGAGACCTGGCGCAGCTTTGACGAAATCTACGCGCCCTTATATGAGGAAGCTGTGGCCCGGCACGCGCAGCCGCTGATGATAACGGAATTCTCCTGCAGCAGCGTGGGCGGGGACAAGGTGCAGTGGGTGCAGGATATGTTTGCAAGCATAGCCGATTATCCGCGCATAAAGGCCGCCGTGTGGTGGAGCGGCCGCGACCTGGATGCCCAGGGCAACATCGCGCGGCCCTATTGGATCGACGATAACCGGCTGATGACCTTCTATTTGAAACGGGGGTTTGATGGCTTGGAAGCCGGCTGGCTAAGTGACCCTGCGCCGCCGGAGGAAGCTAAAGACGAGTTTCCCTTTAAACTGTTTTTATAGCTAAAAAATGGTGATGGAATAAGCCAGGATAAATGAGGAAACGGCTTTGCATATGACGGCCATCAGCACGTATTTTTTCACCGCCATATCGCTTAAGCCCGCGCCCACGCAGATGATTTCGTCCGGCAGTATGGGCACGATGAACAGCACCATGAGCACCCAATGGCCGTATTTATCGACATAGCGGGAATACTGCGCCATGCGCGGGCTGTTGGCTTGCTGGGCGAAGAGATAGTAGCCGAATATCTTGGTCAGGAAAAACATGGTGAGAATACCCAGCACGGTGCCGCAATACCCGGTCATAAACGCGATGGGCGCGCCCAGCACGGCGCTTCCGGCCACGATGGTGACCGCCTCCGGCACGGGAATGGCGATGGGCTGTAAAAAGCAAATGGTGAAAAAGGCCAGGACCGCCTGTTCCTCGTACATTTCCAGCACATATTCAAAGCCGTATTCCCGCCCTAGGGCCATGACCTCGGCCAGCGCGCTCCGCAGCAGCAACAACAGCGCGGTCAGCACGATGAGCCAGATGCCTATTTTCAACCATCTCTTGCCAATCTTATTGTCGCTCAATCAACATTCTCCCTTTGCCGGATTCCAATACAGCGAAGCGCACGCTTGCGCGGCGGTGAGATGCAGGATCATATCCTCGCCGGGACGGCAGCCGCTGTGCGCCAACTCGCGCTCCACCGTGGCCCGTGCCAGAGCGGGCACATTGTTTTGCTGGCTCATGTGGGCTAAAAACACATGCGGCGTGCGGTGGGGATGCTTCTCCGCCATGGTCAGCAGCCGCCCGCACTCCAGGTTGGATAAATGGCCCTTATTACCGGATATGCGTTTTTTCAGAAAAGGCGGATAAGGCCCCTCCTTTAACATGGTGACGTCATGGTTGGATTCCAGCACCATGATATCGCAGCCGGCCAGCGCTGAGATAAGGGTGCCGTTGATACAGCCCACATCGGTGATGCTGGCCATCTGCATATCGCCGCAACGAAACACAAATCCCACCGGATCCACTGCGTCGTGGGAAATGGGCACGCACTCTATCTGCACTCTGCCCAGTTCCAGGCGTTCCCCCAGTTCATGGCGGCAATCCCGGGGCAGCGTCGCGAATACCCCGCCGGAGCCCCACACGCCGGGGCGCGCATGAACCGGCAGCCGGTAACGGCGGGTAAACACCTCCAGCCCTTTTACATGGTCGATATGCTCATGGGTGATGAGCACCGCGTCCAACTGCGAAGGGTCCACCCCCAACTCCCGCAGCCCGCCGGTGATACGGCGGCAGGAAATGCCCGCGTCCACCAGCACCCTTTTATCCCCCATCGCTATGTAAACCGCATTGCCGGTACTACCGCTGGCCAACACATGTACCTGCATCATATCATCCATATTCGCTTCGCCATCCCCGCCAATGATGTTACCATTATACCATGAAGCAAAAACGCTTGCTGGCAAAGGCGTTTTTGCGAAGCCGTCAAGCGCACAGCCGCGCGAAGCGCGTGGGGCGAAGCCCTAAAGGCTTGCGCAGCAAGGCTCGCTGTGCAGATTATACAGCATAATTGAACGCGTTGCGGCATACTTTGCTAAAGTTTTCCGGTTGCCACGGATTTTTCGCTGGTTTAATTGTTTGAAGTGTGTTATCCTTGACCAAGCATAAAAAATCGATATTTGGAGGAATAAGAGTGAGCGTAAAAGTTATCACCGATAGCACATCCTATATTGATCCCACCCTGCAAAAAGAACTCGATATCACCGTCATCCCGCTCAGCGTCAATTTCCCGGACGAGAGCTTTAAAGAGACCGAGGTGGATTACGACTATTTTTATAATAAAATCGAAACTACCGGCATTATACCTACTTCTTCCCAGCCCTCGCCGGGGGATATATACAACCGCTTTAAGGCCCTGGTGGAGGAAGGGCACGAGATAGTGGCGATGTTCATCTCCTCGCTGATGAGCGGCACCTATGAGACCGCGCTGGCCGTGCGTGACCGCATACTAAGCGAAATGCCCAACGCCAACATCGCGGTGCTGGACTCCAAGACCAACTGTATGTCGCTGGGTTATCCGGTAATCGAGGCCGCGCGCACGGCGCTGAACGGCTCGTCCCTGTGTCAGGTCAGCGATTTGGCCAGTTCCCTGTCGGAACGCATGCACTTTTATTTTACCCCCGCCAGTTTGGAATACTTGCTCAAAGGAGGGCGCATCGGCGGCGCCGCCAATCTTATCAGCCATGTGCTTAAAATCCGCCCCATCCTGTTCGTGGATAACGGCCGCACCAACGTTTACCGCATTTCCCGCAATTTCCGCGGCGCGGTGGATGAGATACTGAAAAAAGTGGACAAAGATTATAAGAACAAGGGCTTAAGGCAAGTGTTTGTGCATCATATCAACTATCCCGAGAAAGCGGTGGAAATCGCCGCCAAGCTGAAAGAACGCTACGGCATGGAAGCGCCCATCCTCTCCATCGGCCCCATCATCGGCCTGCACGTGGGCCCGGGGGCGGTGGGAGTCGTATACTGCACCGAATCATAACCCCCGGAACCGGCAGCGTTGGCAAGCGCCCGCTATGAGACCGTACCTGATGATATTAACCCCCATTTCCAAGCTTTAGGCTTACACGGAATGGGGGTTTAAATATGGGGGGCGGTCGCAGGCAATGTTTGCTCAAACTTTTCATCAACAATTATTTGCCGCTTCGGGGGCTTAGCAGCGACCTCGCGTGCGGATAAAAGCCGCCGGCAGCCGGTGCTCCCCTTATCGGGCAGAAGCAGCGGCACCAACCGGGGCATGACCAGAAAAAGTTTGACCTTTATTGACTTTTAATACATCAGGAGTATAATTATAGGCGAAAGGGTTATGAGGAGGTGTTTTTTATGAACCCGCAGGGAAATATGAACCAACAAGCCGAAGAATCGGCGCTGGAGCGCTTTGGGCGCGATCTCAACCGGCTGGCGCAGGAGGGCAAGGTGGACCCGGTCATCGGTCGCGATGACGAGATTCGCCGGGTGATGGAGATATTGTCGCGGCGTACCAAGAATAATCCGGTGCTGATCGGCGAACCCGGCGTGGGCAAAACCGCCATTGTGGAAGGGCTGGCCCGCCGCATTCTGGCCCGCGACGTGCCGGAGGGCCTGAAGGACAAACATATCGTGGCGCTGGACATGGGCGCAGTGGTGGCGGGGGCCAAATACCGCGGCGAATTTGAGGAGCGCCTGAAGGCGGTCATCAGCGAGGTGGAGCAGTCACAGGGCGATATAATCCTGTTCATCGACGAGCTGCACACGGTGGTGGGCGCCGGCGCGGCCGAAGGCGCCATGGATGCCTCCAACCTGCTCAAGCCCAAGCTGGCCCGCGGCGAGTTGCGCGTTATCGGCGCCACCACCTTGGATGAATACCGCAAACACATTGAGAAAGATGCCGCGCTGGAGCGCCGCTTCCAGCCGGTGATGGTCAATCCGCCCTCGGTGGAGGATACCATCTCCATCCTGCGCGGTTTGAAGGAGCGCTACGAGGTGCACCACGGGGTGCGCATCAAGGATTCCGCCCTGGTAGCGGCGGCCGTATTGTCGGATCGCTATATCGCCGACCGTTTCCTGCCCGACAAGGCCATCGACCTGATGGACGAAGCCGCGGCCCGGCTGCGCACCGAGATCGACAGCATGCCCACCCAACTGGATGAGATTACCCGCCGCATCATGCAGCTGGAGATTGAAGCCGCCGCCCTGGACAAGGAAAAGGATGAGGGCTCACGGGCCCGGCGCCGGGATATCTTGCAGCAGTTGGAAGGTTTGAAGTCGGAATCGGCGGCCATGAGCGAGCAGTGGCAGATCGAGAAGGAAGCCATCGCCCGGGTGCGCGGCCTGAAAAAGGAGATGGAGGATTGCCGCCTTGAAATCGAGCGCGCCGAGCGGGATTATGATCTGGACCGCGCCGCCAAGCTGCGCTACGGCACCATGGTGGAGCTGGAAAAGCGGCTTAAGGCCGAGGAAGAAGCGCTGGCCGGGGACGGCGGACAAATGCACCTGCTCAAGGAAGAAGTGGAAGAATGTGATATTGCCAATGTGGTGAGCCGCTGGACCGGCATTCAGGTGAGCAATCTGCTGGAAGGCGAGCGCCAAAAACTGCTGCGCCTGAACGAAACATTGCATCGGCGCGTCATCGGGCAGAACGAAGCGGTACAGGCCGTCAGCGACGCCATTCTGCGCTCCCGCAGCGGTTTGAAGGACCCCAACCGGCCCACCGGCAGCTTTATATTTTTAGGCCCTACCGGGGTGGGCAAGACGGAGTTGGCCAAGGCTTTGGGCGAAGCCCTGTTTGATGACGAGCGCGCCATGATCCGGATGGACATGTCCGAATACATGGAAAAGCATAGCGTATCGCGGTTGGTAGGCGCGCCTCCCGGCTATGTGGGCTATGATGAAGGCGGCCAGCTTACCGAGGCCGTGCGCCGCCGCCCCTATGCGGTGCTGCTGTTCGACGAGATCGAAAAAGCGCATTACGACGTGTTCAACCTCCTGCTGCAAATCCTGGACGACGGACGCCTCACCGACGCCCAGGGCCGCACGGTGGATTTCCGCAACACCATCATCATCATGACCTCCAACCTCGGCAGCCACGAGATATTGAATTATCAGCAACACGGCGGCGATTATCAGAGCATGAAAGACGCGGTGACCTCGCTGCTCAAGCAGCACTTCCGGCCCGAATTCTTGAACCGGCTGGACGAAATCATCGTATTCCACGCGCTGGACGCGGGACAGATAAAGGATATAAGCGCCCTGCTGCTTGAGAAACTGGCGGCGCGCTTCCATGAAAACGTGGGCGGGCAACTGACCTGGGACGATGAAGCCCTGCTCTGCATAGCCGAAGGCGCCTATGAGCCCGCCTTTGGCGCCCGCCCGGTAAAACGCCTGATCCAGCAGCAGGTTGAAAACCTGCTGGCCCGCCAGATTATCGAAGGCCACATCGTTAGCGGCCAAAAGATAATGCTCACTGCGGACGATGACGGTCTCAAGGTAAAACAGTTATTGCCGTGATGTTAAGTTTAACTACCACCAAGCCCACCGGGCGGTGTCTGCCGCCCGGTGGGCTAAACGGGAAATAGTAAACCGATGCTGTGGGGTGCTGTGGAGATGGGGCCTAACCCTAGGAAGCTTGCCGTATTTCCTCCAGTACGGCCAGAAACGCGTTTACTACCGCGGGATCAAAATGGGCGCCGGATTCGCTGCGGATAATCTCGATCGCCTCCTCCATAGGCTTGGCTTCCTTGTAGCTGCGCTTGGAGATGAGCGCGTCGAACACATCGGCCACCGCCATGATGCGCGCGCTGAGCGGGATATCCTCCCCGCTGAGCCCTTCGGGATAGCCGGCGCCGTCCCAGCGTTCGTGGTGATAGGTAGCCATGTCCAGGGCGGCGGATAGATAGTCGTTGTCGTCGATACTGTGGATGGTGCTGGCCAGAATATCGCGCCCCAGAGTGGTATGGGTCTTCATTATATCGAATTCCTCGTCGGTAAGCTTGCCCGGCTTATTGAGCAGCGCATCCGATATCTCTATCTTGCCCATATCGTGTAGCGGGGCGGAGCGCACCAGGTTTTTCACGTATTCGTCGGTCAGGATATCGGCGTGTTGCCCCTGGCGGCGCATTTCATTGGCTATCAGCTTTACATAGCCCGCGGTGTGCTTGATATGCTCGCCGGTATTGCGGTCGCGATTCTCTACCATGGCGGCGAAACTGACAATGATATTTTCCTGCATCTGCGCGATGGTGGCGGCCTTTTCGTTGATGTCGCCGATATATCGCGCTACGTCCAGCGCCGTCTTGGTGAGTGCGTTGTACAGGCTTTCTATCTCATCGCCGGTTTTGATCTGCCTCTCCTGCAGACGGGCGGTGGTATGGAGCCTTTCCTCTTCGTTGTCATAGGCAAATTTGTCCGCCGCCTCGGTCATGGCTTTTATGGGCTCGATCATTTTTTTCTCCGCAAACCATAGCGCCAGCGCTACGATCAGCAACGCCAGCCCGAACAGCAGCGACACCATTTTTATAATGAATACATAGCGGTCGGTGACTACGTCGTCCATGGCGATGTCGGCGGCCACGTAAGCCACGCACTGTCCGCTGGAATCATACATCGCCCGGTACACCGTCAGCAGCCAGCCATAGGAGCCTTCGCCGATAATGGGGTCGATATCCCTGCCCGCCAGCAAATCCTGCTGGTAAGGCAGGAAGGCCTCGTCATAGGGCACGAAATTGCCCAACTCCTCGCCGGGCAGGTCCGGCGTGTCGATGTCGAACACCACATAACAGCCGTCCTCGCGAATCTGATAGACATACATGTATTTAATCGAGTCCATGCTGGCGCGGATGTCGGCCAGCCTGGCTTCCGTTTGGAGGTAGGCCTCGTCCTTGTCTCCGCTATCCAGATAATACTGCACCCGGTCGGCGTCAATCTGGTGCAGCATCAGTTGCGTTACCCCGGAGGCGGTATTGATATACTTCTCCGTAACGGTGTCGCGGTACAGCATATAGCTTATCATGGTAGCCATGGTGCCCAGCAGGGCAGCGGTGATAACGATTAACAGCACCACCTTGCCGCGCAGGGAAGACGGCTTCAAGTAATGGCCGGCATCGCGATGTTGCTCGCCGGATAACAGCCCGCTTTGCATTTTATCGAGCCATAGAGGGGGCAGGAGGCGTAGGGCGCCAAAGGTGACGAAGGCGGTGATGAACTTGTCGGCCACGTCGATGGCCATGTCGGCGGTGAACTGGGCGGCAAACATGGAAAGCCCGGTACGCTCGTAGAGCAGGATGGCAAAGGGGGCGGAAATGCCGCTGCCGAAGTTGAACCCGTACAGCATCCAGGTCATCACCGAGCCCAGGCCGCCGCCGATGACGGCAAAGATGAGCGCGGCCAGGATGGTCTTGCCCACGCTTTTAAACCACCCCAGGTGGGCCATTATGGTGGCCGCCACCGCGATTATGATGCTGAGGATGCCGTAATACAGAGTGATAGGGTCGGAAATGCCGTTGATGACATTGGATAGGAAACCGACGATGATGCCGGGCAGATAACCGCCGGCCACCGCCGAGAGCACGGTGCCGATGCTGTCCAGAAACAAAGGAAGCTCA
>JAUNBV010000062.1 GCA_030526885.1 Syntrophomonadaceae bacterium | reverse complement strand
CGCGGCAGGGATGGCCGGGACGGATGGAAACCGTTTATCGGCCCCAACGGCAACTGGTTTATCGGCCGCGTGGATACCGGCGTCCAGGCGCAAGGCCCCGAAGGCCCGATAGGCCCCCCCGGGCGAAAAGGGCCCAGGGGCTATGCCGGAACGGATGGCGACAGCCCTGTAATCGGCAATAACGGCAACTGGTTTATCCGCGGGGTGGATACCCAAATACCCTCCCGAGGCGAAAAAGGCGACCCCGGCCAACAAGGCATGCGGGGAAACAAAGGCGAAACCGGACCCGACGGCGCGCCCGGCCCGGCAGGGCCGGTAGGCCCCACCGGCCCTGCCGGCTTACCCGGAACCGACGGCGCGGATGGCGATATTCCCGAAATCGGCGCAAATGGCAACTGGTTCATCGGCGGGGTGGACACCGGAAAACCCTCCAGAGGCCAGACCGGGGATACCGGAACGCCCGGAACCGACGGCGCGGACGGCATAGACGGCGATGTCCCCGAGATTGGGGACAACGGCAACTGGTTTGTCAGCGGGGCGGATACCGGCGTTCAAGCGCAGGGCGCAGTAGGCCCCACCGGTCCTGCCGGCGCGCCCGGCGAAGACGGCGAGGATGGTGATGCCCCCGAAATCGGGCCAAATGGCAATTGGTTTGTCAACGGGATAGACACCGGCGTTCGCGCGGAAGGCCCGGCAGGGCCGGCGGGACCGCAAGGGCTGCCAGGTGAACGAGGAAGACCCGGCGCGCCCGGCGCTCGCGGAGCCGACGGCGATACCCCTGAAATCGAGAATAATGGCAATTGGTTCATCGGCGGGACGGACACCGGCGTTCATGCGCAAGGCCCCAGGGGAGCGATTGGTACCGGCCTCTCACCAATATATTTAGCGACCGATCAAGCGGTAAACAATGGGGACTGGGTGGGACTGGGAACGTCTTCAGCCGCCATACTGTTTTCCATAAGCACCGTAGCCACAACCGTCGACCTCACGATCATTGGTGTGGTATTAAATGTCAGAGACCATACTCTTCCTGACGGCTCCTCGGTCACGGCCGAGATCTTCACCAGTCCCTGTGGCAAGGAAGACCCGATCGCCACGGGCATATCAGCTACCGTTAATGCACCGGCCGCCGGCGAGGAGCGAGTTTGCTTTGCCATCGGAATCGGTGCCGTTGACGTGCCGCAGGGCACCTTACTATCAGTAAAAATCACTACCAGCCAAGGTGCGGCCCCATTAGCCAATGGAGTCGCTGTAACCGTTATCACGGAGATATTTTAAAAAGCGGTTTAGAAATATTTAATATCTTAAATGGTTTGTTAATGAAAGGAGAGAGACAGATGCCAGATATCGGCTATGATAGAAATCCAGGCAATATACCCGATGAAAGGGGTTGCCCATATATCGGCCCCAACAACAATTGGTGGGTCGATGGCGTCGATACCGGCAAACCTTCCAGGGGTAGAGACGGAATGACGCCATTTATCGGTCCCAACGGCAACTGGTGGATCGGCATGGTGGACACCTGGGTCCCCGCCCAAGGCATGAATGGCAGAAACGGAAGGACACCGTTTATCGGCCCCAACGGCAACTGGTTTATCGGCCGCACGGATACCGGCGTCCGGGCGCAAGGCTCCGTCGGCCCGGTAGGCCCCACCGGGTCAAGAGGGCCCCGGGGCGATGCCGGAGCGGATGGTGATACTCCTATAATCGGAGGTAACGGCAACTGGTTTATCAGGGGGATGGATACCGAAAAACCCTCCACAGGCCCAAAAGGTCAAACCGGCGCCCAAGGCGCCAAGGGCGAGAAAGGGGAACCCGGAACCAACGGCGCGCCCGGCCCGGCAGGCCCGGTAGGTCCCACCGGACCTCGCGGAGCGCCGGGCGCAGACGGCGTGGATGGCGATACCCCCGAAATCGGGCCAAACAGCAACTGGTTTATTGGCGGGGTGGACACCGGAAAGCCCTCCCGGGGCGAAAAAGGTGACACCGGAACGCCCGGAGCCGACGGCGCAGACGGCATAGACGGCGATACTCCCGAGATCGGGGGCAACGGCAACTGGTTTGTTAGCGGGGCCGACACCGGCGTTCACGCGCAAGGCCCACTGGGCCCTACCGGACCGCCCGGAGCGCCGGGCGCAGACGGCCAAGACGGTTGGCCCGAAATCGGGGAAAATGGCAATTGGTTCATCCTCGGGGTGGACAGCGGCACGCAGGCCCAAGGCCCGGCAGGGTCGGCGGGAGCGCAAGGAATTCCGGGCCAAATAGGTGAGACCGGACCTCCCGGAGCGGCCGGCGCAGACGGCATAGACGGCGAGGTACCTGAAATCGGCGACAACGGCAATTGGTTCGTAGGCGAGGTCGACACCGGCGTTCGTGCACAAGGCCCGAGGGGATTAAACGGGCCAGGCGCTTCATTAATATATTTAGCGATAGATGGATCGGCAACCGATGAAGACTGGGTCGGCTTAGGGAACCTGGGAACAGCTGCAGATTTTATAAAGAGCACGGTAGTAATACCTTTTGACCTCACCATTACCGGCCTGCTATTAAATATCAGAAATAATATGCTTCCTGACGGGACCTGGGTCACGGCCGAGATTTTTACCAGTCCATGCGGCCATGAAGTGCCTACCCCCACGGGCATATCAGCTACGGTTAATGCACCCGTAACCGGTGAACCCAGAAGTTGCTCCGCAGAAGCGGTCGGCACGGTTGCCGTGGCGCAGGGCAGCTTGATATCAGTACAGATCACTACCAGCCAAGGTTTGGATCCGTTAGACAGTGGTGTGGCCGCAACAGTCATCACCGAGATGACCTAAAATAAAAATGAAAGGAGAGATATAGATGCCAGATATCAATCGTTCTAAAAATAATAGCACTAGACCCACTGTAAGGTGTTTTCCGTATATCGGCCCCAACAGCAATTGGTGGATCAATGGCGTTGATACCGGCAAACCCTCCAGAGGTAAAGACGGGATGACCCCATATATCGGTTCCAACGGAAACTGGTGGATAGGAACCACCGACACCTTCGTTGCCGCGCAAGGCAAAAATGGCAGGGACGAAACGCCTCCGATGATAGGCCCCAACGGCAACTGGTGGATTGGCCGCACCGATACCGGCGTCCATGCGCAAGGCCCCGCCGGACCAGTGGGTCCGACAGGGCCAAGAGGGCCGAGGGGCGATGACGCCATGGATGGTGACATTCCTGTAATCGGCGGTAATGGCAACTGGTTTATCGGCGGGTTCGATACCGCAAAGCCCTCCCGAGGCGAAAGAGGGGAAACCGGCGCCCAAGGCCTCAGGGGAGAAAAAGGTGAAGCCGGAGCCGACGGCGCGCACGGCCCGGTAGGTTCCGTCGGCCCTCCCGGCTTACCCGGAACCGATGGAGTGGATGGCGATACGCCCGAAATCGGGAATAACGGCCACTGGTTCATCGGCGGGGTGGACACCGGGAAGCCTTCCAGAGGCGAAAAGGGGCTCATCGGACAGTCCGGAGCGGACGGCGAAGACGGCCTGGATGGCGATACCCCTGAAATTGGCGACAATGGCAATTGGTTTTTAGGCGAGGTGGACACCGGCGTTCACGCGGAGGGTCCGGAAGGCCTCCCCGGTCCTCCCGGCTTGCCCGGAACCGACGGAGCGGATGGCGATGCTCCCGAGATCGGGGTAAATGGTAATTGGTTTGTTGACGGGATAGACACCGGCATCCATGCGCAAGGCCCGCAAGGAGCAACCGGACCGCAAGGGCCGCAGGGGGAACGGGGGGTGCCCGGCGACGCCGGAGCGGACGGGACGGATGGCGTGGACGGCGATAACCCTGAAATTGGGGATAACGGCCATTGGTATGTTAGCGGGACGGACACCGGCGTCCGGGCGCAGGGGCAACAAGGAATCGAGGGCCCGGGATATCCGTCGATATATTTGGCAACCCATCAACCGGTAAACAATCAAGATTGGATCGGACTGGGAGCGTCTTCAACATTTGTAACCAGCGCTGTAGCAATACCTTTTGCCCTCACGATCGTTGGCCTGGTATTAAATATCAGAGATGGTACACTTCCTGACGGCACCTCGGTCACGGCGGAGATCTTCACCAGCCCCTGCGGCTATGAAGATCCTACCACCACGGGCATATCGGTTACGGTCAATGCGCCCGGCGCCGGCGAAGACCCAACCTGTTTGGCAACCGGAGTGGGTGCGGTTGCAGTGGCAAAGGGAACCTTACTGTCAGCACAAATTACTACCAGCGGAGATGTTGTAGACTTAAATAGCGGCGTTGCGGTTACGGTTTTCGGAGATGTCTAACATAAAAGCGGAGTGGTCAAGAACCGTTCCCCTGCAAAAGTTGAGCTCATATGTTGGTATCCATTTTAAAAACCCGGATGGCGCCTGCCCCATACCCCCTCTTGCCGGCCAGTAAAACATATTCACCGAACCTCAAGAGGGGGAACGAAAATATGGCAAACCCATAGCGTAACGTAATATGAATCACCCTAAACCGGTGTCTGCCCCAACGATGCGCCGTCAGTAAAACGGCGTATTCGTTTACCATCAGCATCCGCTCCCTTAGCGCTAAACAACTCATTGGCGGGATTTTGCTATCATTTCGCGCGCGTGCTCCAAGGCCAGGGACGAGTAATCGTCCCCTTCCTGCATCCGCGCCAGTTCGCGTAAGCGCTCTTCTTCGTTCAGGCATTGCACCCGCACGCTGTTGCGCTCGCCTTGGCGCTCCTTGGCGATCAAGTAGTGATGGTCCGCGAAGCTGGCCAGCTGTGGGGAGTGGGTGATGATGATGAGTTGATGCCGCCGGGACAATTCCTTAATTTTTCGCGCCAGCGCGTTCATAGTGGCGCCGCCGATGCCCATATCAATTTCGTCGAAAATAAGGGTGGGGATGCGATATTCTTCCGCCAACACGGTTTTCAACGCCAACAGAAACCGCGAGATTTCGCCGCCGGAGGCCACTTTGCTCAACGGCGCGGGAAGCTCGCCGGGATTGGCCGAAAACATGAATTCCACTTCGTCCAGTCCTTCGCGGCCGGGACTCGCTTGCGGGACCAGGCATATATTAAACTCGGCATCCGGCATATTGAGCAGGCGCAGTTCTTCATCCACCTGCTGCCGCAACAGCTCAGCCGCAGGGAGGCGGGCGGCCCTCAAGGCTTCTGCGGCGGCAGCGTAGGCGCGCTCCCGCTCCGCGATGTCCGCGAGCAATATTTGGCCGGCGGCGTCTAGGTTCACCAGTTGATCGCGGCGCTGCTCCATAGCCGCCAGATGCTCCAACAAGGCCGGTATATCCCGCTGATACTTTTTTTTCAGATGGCGCAACTCATATAGCCGCTCCGTGGCTTGCTCCAGCCGCTCGGGTTCAAAATCGAGTTGGGCGCGAAAACTCTGCACCCGCTGCGCCACTTCCTCCAGTTGGTAATAACAATCCTGCAACGGCTCCACCAAAGCCTCCATCAGCGGTTCGCTGCTGAGGCGGCGCAAAGCCAGCAGGGCGCGATACACGTAATCATAGGCCGAGTTGCCCAGCTGGTCGCGATAAATCGCGCGTATCACTTCGTCACAGCCCGCTTCCAACTCGGCGGCGTTTTGCGCGCGCCGCTGCCAATCGGCCAACTCCTCTTCCTCCCCAGGGCGAAGCGCGGCCGCTTTAAGCTCCGCAATATCCCGGTTCAGGCTGTGCAGCATTTCTTCCCGCTGCCGGGTATCGGCCTGCAATTCTTCCCACCGGCGGCGGGCATGGTTGAGCTCATCAAAGGCTTGGGCCACCGATTTCCGCAGATTTTCGGCCTGCGGCACAAAGCGATCCAGATGGCGTCGATAAACCGCAGGGTTGAACAGGTAGTGCCGGTCATCCTGCCCTTGCAGGTCGATCAGCAACAGCCCCAATTCTTTGAGCACCCCGGCGGTCACGGCCTGGCCGTTCACACGCGCGCTGCTGCGTCCGTTGGGATGTATCTCCCGGCATAGGATGGCTTCGCTTTCACCTTCCGTTCCCAGGCCTCGCTCCTTCATCAAAAGCAGGGCTTCTTCGTTGGCGGTAAGATCAAACACCGCCTCAATGCGCGCGCGCTGCTGCGGGTCGCGCAGATACTCGTTTTTGAGCCGTTCGCCCAGCATTAAGTTCAGCGCATCGATGATCATCGATTTGCCCGCGCCGGTCTCGCCGCTCAATACATTGACCCCATCGCCGAATTCGATGCGCATTTCCTCAATAAGGATGAAGTTGTTGATACTCATTTCCAGCAGCATAATATGTCCCCGTTACATGTGTTAAGCCATTATGAGCTCGCGGAACAAGCGCAGCACATCAGCTACCGCGCCGATAGGCTTTACTACCACCAGGATGGTGTCGTCGCCAGCCACCGAACCTAAAATCGAAGGATGGCTCATGCTGTCCACGCGGGCGCCTATGGACTGGGCGGAACCCGGCAGGGTTTTTATCATGATGATGTTCTCGCTCGAATCGCAACACACTACAGAATCCTGAAATGCCCGTTTCAGCCGTTCCGCAGAGGACGAGGCTCCGGCCGCTTCCGGCAAAACATAGCGGTAACCCTGGCTGTCCGGCAGTTTTATGAGACACAGATCCTTGATGTCCCGCGATACCGTAGCCTGAGTAACCTTAAACCCTTGCAGTTTCAGAGCCGCGCTGAGCTCCGCCTGGGTTTCGATGCGCTGTTTGCCCAGAATGTCAATGATGGCAAAATGTCGTCTGGCTTTCATTTTTTTCCCCTCCTCTATTATGTTAATTAATTTATACGCTTCAAGCGTTTGGCAACCACCTCGGCGAAGAAGTTGCTGCCTTTTAAATGCGCCATTTTCAGCTTCCACGGCGCTTTGCGGATACATATGGCTTGCTGCGGTTCGATTTCAATCCTGATCTGCCCGTCCAGCAGGACATAAGCCGCCCTCTGATTGGCCACTCTAAGCTCCAGGCTGCGTTCCGCCGATACCACCACCGGGCGCTGCGCCAAAAGATACGACGCTATCGGGGTTATGCCAAACAGCTCCAGGGTGGGTTCGATAATGGAACCGCCGCAGGACAGGGAGTAAGCGGTAGAACCGGTGGGGGTCGTCACGATCAGCCCATCCCCGCGATAGGACCCGCAACCGGCCCCGGCAATTTTAAGGTCGATGTTCAGCACCTTCCCATCGGCGGAACGCAGGCAGAGTTCGTTCAACACCAATAAGCCTCCGGGTACCGTCATGTTTTGGATTTCCACCTCCAGCATCATGCGCTCATCGACCCAGTATTCACCGGCTAAAAAAGACTGTATCCCCTGCTCCACATCTTCAATTTCCATCTGGCTCAAAAAGCCTACCGTGCCCAGGTTTATGCCCCAGATGGGCAGGCCCGAACGCAGATGACGCCGCGCTGCCCGCACCATGCTGCCGTCGCCGCCCGGTACGATGATGGCCTCCATGCCATCATAGCCCCGCTCCCAGCGCTCTTTATCGTCCAGGAGCACCTCGACCCCATGATTTTGCAGCCTGCGCACCAATTCTTCAATTAAAAGATGCTTGCCCAAATGCCGGTTGGTCACCATCAGGATTTTCATGTTATTTCACCTCCGCCGCATGAGCCGCCGCCACCACCTCGCCGATGCGCGCGTTCACTTCCGTCATCACCGGCGCGTCCTTATGCAACAGTATAAAAAATTCGATATTGCCTTCAGGCCCCCGCAGGGGCGATGGGGTGATGCCATTACAGCCCAGCCCCTCAGACGCCGCCGCCGCGATACATTTTTCCAACACCGCGGCATGTACCCGGGGATCGCGAACCACGCCCTTCTTCCCCACCTGCTCACGCCCGGCCTCAAATTGCGGCTTTATCAGGCCGATAACGCTCCCTTCCGGCTTGAGCAGGTTTTTAAGTACCGGAAAGATGAGGGCGGTGGAAATAAAGGATACATCCATCACGATAATATCTGCCAACATGCCGATATCGGCCGGCCGTACCGCGCGGATATTGGTGCGCTCCATATTGATTACCCGCTCATCATTGCGCAGTTTCCAGTCCAGCTGGCCATATCCCACATCGATGGCATACACCCGCGACGCCCCATTCTGCAGCGCGCAGTCGGTATAGCCGCCGGTGGAGGCCCCTACGTCGATAACCGTCTTATCGCGAAAATCCACCGCGAAATCGCGTATCGCGCCCTCCAGTTTCAGCCCGCCGCGGCTCACATAGCGCAACTGGCGGCTGTTTACCGCCAATACCGCATCCTCCGATATCGGAGCCCCGGCCTTGTCCACCCGTTGGCCGTTTACCGTCACTTCCCCGGCAAGGATCATGCCCCTCGCCTTTTCCCGGCTGGGGGCCAATCCTCGTTCCGTTAGCAACCGATCGAGCCTAAGCCGGGCCATAACCCTTTTTCCTCCGCAGCGACTCCTCCGCCAACTCCGGCCAGCGGCTGACAATACGGGCCGCTATATCGGAGGGGCCGAAATTCAACAGATCGAACAGCAGTTCCACCCGCCCGTGTTCCACGAATTCGTCCGGAATGCCTATCCGCAGTGTGTCGACGGAATAGCCGCTGTCGGCCATATATTCCAGTACCGCGCTGCCGAAACCACCGCCCAGCATATTTTCCTCCAAAGTGACGATGCGGGGGATACGACCTGCCACATCATCCAATAAGCAAACATCCAGGGGCTTTATGAAGCGCGCGTTAATCAGCTCCACGCTGATTCCACTGCTCTCCAGCAGCTGGGCCACATCCCGGGCCACGCTGAACGCCCGTCCTACCGCCAGCAGAGCGATATCATCGCCGTGCCGCACCCGCTCCGCCTTGCCCAGCGGCAACAGGCTGCGTTCCAAGCGTACCGGCACCGCTTCTCCGGCGCCGCGGGGATAGCGCAGGGCCACCGGGCCCTTGACCGTAAACGCGGTGTGCAGCATGTCCGCCAACTCATTTTCATTGGCCGCCGCCATGATAGTAAAGTTAGGGATAGAGCGCAAATAGGACAGGTCAAACACTCCGTGGTGGGTGGGCCCATCCTCTCCCACGAGTCCCGCCCGGTCGATGGCAAAAACCACCGGCAGGTTTTGCAGCGCCACATCGTGTACCAGTTGGTCGTAAGCTCGCTGCAAAAAGGTGGAATAAATACACACCACCGGTCTCAAGCCCATGCTGGCCATGCCCGCCGCCAAGGTCACCGCATGCTGTTCGCAGATTCCCACATCAAAAAAACGCTCCGGCCACTTAGCGGCAAAGGCGGTCAGGCCGGTGCCGGATGTCATGGCGGCAGTGATCGCCACAATGCGCTCGTCATCAGCCGCAGCCCGCAACAGCGCATCCCCAAACACCTGGGTATAGGTCAGCACTCTTTTTTTCAACGGTTTCCCCGTGGCGGCATCAAAGGGCCCTATGCCGTGAAAAACGTCGGGGGCCTGGATGGCCGGTTCATAGCCGTGGCCTTTCTCGGTGATGGTGTGAACCAGCACCGGCCCTTTCATCTGTTTCACATTGGACAGCACGGTGATGAGTTCATCCATATCGTGCCCTTTGACCGGCCCCACATAAGTCAAGCCCAGCGACTCGAACAAGCTGCCCGCCACCATGACATACTTCACCATGTCCTTCAGGCCGGCCAAGCCTCGCGCCAGGGGGGAACCGAGCAGCGGTATCTTATGTAGCGCTTCCTCCAGGCCCCGCTTCGATTTGAAATAACGCGGGTCGGTGCGCAGGCGGTTTAAATAAGAGGACATGGCGCCCACATTTTTATTGATCGACATCTCATTGTCGTTAAGGATAATAATGAGGTCGCTGCCCTCATTGCCGGCATGGTTAAGGGCCTCAAAGCTCATGCCTCCGGTGAGGGCTCCGTCGCCGATAACAGCGATTACCGAATACGCCTCCTGTTGCAGGTCGCGGGCCAATGCCATGCCTAACGCGGCAGAGATGGAAGTACTGCTGTGACCCGTGTTAAAGCTGTCGTATTCCGATTCCTCCCGCTTGGGGAAACCGGCCAAACCGCCGAACTGGCGCAGGGTGTTCATGCGTTCCCGGCGACCGGTGAGTATCTTATGGGTATAACTCTGGTGCCCCACGTCCCATACCATCCGGTCACCGGGGCAGTCAAACACATAGTGCAGCGCCAAGGTCAGTTCCACTACCCCCAAACTGGGGCCCAAATGCCCACCGCACAGGGATACGTTCTCCACCAAAAAGGCGCGAATCTCGTCCGCCAGCTGATCAAGCTGCGAATATGCAAGGTTTTTAATGTCCGCCGGGTAATTTATAGTATCGAGCAAGGGATACATCAATCGCACTTCGCTTCCTATAATCTAAATATTTTTATGCCCACGGCCTTTTCCAGGCTGGCTAAGACCCAACCGGTCCGAAAGATTATGGATTCGGCATTGTCAATGGCATATTTTTTGCCCAGGGCCTTGCCGCCTACAGTAAACGCGGCTATCAGCGAGGTTATTGCCGCGGCCAGCAGCACCGTATTGGTCAGCGAATGGCTCTGGGCCACGTTAAACACAATCAGCGCACCAATCGACCCGCTGATAGTGCCG
>JAUNBV010000061.1 GCA_030526885.1 Syntrophomonadaceae bacterium | reverse complement strand
CCTCGCCCCACTCGGTACGCTGCAAAAAATGCCCCTTAGGGTGGCGGCTCACAAAATGGTTAAATCTGCCCTGTTCATCCGGTCGGGCCAAACGGCTCGAATACATATGCTGCTCCATCTTTTAATTATTGCCGTAAAAGGCATTTTGATACTGCTTATCCTCCGGACAACGGAAATTGGTGCCGGGGCGCTAAATTTGCTTGCTCTGCTGCAACGCGGCATGGATAAAGCCGGAAAACAGAGGATGAGGACGGTTGGGACGGCTTTTCAATTCGGGATGGAACTGGCATGCGCAGAACCAGACGTGTTCGGGGAGTTCGATCATCTCTACCAGACGCCCATCGGGAGACAGGCCGCAGATGCGCATGCCGTTTTGCTCCAGCAGGCCGCGGTAGGTGTTATTGATTTCATAACGGTGACGATGGCGCTCATTTATACGCTCAACTCCGTAAAGCCCATGTACGATACTGCCCTCTGCCAAATCGCAGGGGTAGCTTCCCAGCCGCATGGTGCCGCCCTTATCCTGAACGCCTTCCTGATCGGGCATCAGATGCACCACGGGGTGGGGGCTGTCGGGACGGAATTCACTGCTGGCAGCGCCGCTGAGGCCGCACACATTACGGGCAAACTCCACCACCGCGCATTGCATGCCCAGACAGATACCCAGGAAGGGCAGCCCGTTACGCCGCGCGTAACCGGCGGCGGCGATTTTGCCTTCGATACCGCGTTCGCCGAAACCGCCGGGGATAAGGATGGCGTCCAGCCCTTCCAGTATCCCTTCGCCGTTTTGCTCCACTTCTTCCGCGTGGATCCAGCGAATGTCTATGCTGCTGTGATATTGAAAGCCGGCGTGCTTTAAGGATTCCACAATGGAGAGATAGGCGTCGGGAAGTTGCACGTATTTGCCCACTAACCCCACGGTCACGGTGTGGCGCGGTTCACGGATGCGCGCCACCATCTCTTCCCATTCCTGCAGGTTGGCTTCGGGGGCGGCCATATTGAGCCGGCGGACTACTTGACTGTCAAAGCCCTCCCGCGCCAGCATCAGGGGCACGGCATAAATGGATTCGGCATCCATCATCTCTATAACCGCATCCTTGTCCACATCGCAGAAAAGGGCCAGTTTGCCGCGGACTTCGGTAGAAAGGCTCATTTCGGTGCGGCACACCAGTATATCGGGCTGGATACCGATGCTGCGAAGTTCCTTCACACTGTGCTGGGTGGGCTTGGTCTTGAGCTCTCCGGCCACGCGAATATACGGGATGAGCGTGACATGGATATACAGCACGCGTTCCTTGCCCAGGTCGAATTTCAACTGCCGGATGGCTTCCAGAAAAGGCAGGGACTCTATATCGCCTACCGTGCCGCCTATTTCGGTGATGACCACGTCGGGGCGGTTCTGGGGATTGATGCTTTCGATCAGAGTGACGCGGTTTTTGATTTCATTGGTGATATGGGGTATGACTTGAACCGTTTCCCCAAGGTAGATGCCGCGCCGTTCCTTATCCAGAACAGCCTGATAGATGCGGCCGGTGGTGACGTTGGCGTGCTGGCTGAGATTCTCGTCGACGAAACGCTCGTAGTGGCCTACATCCAAATCGGTTTCGGCCCCGTCCTCGGTGACGTATACCTCCCCATGCTGATAAGGGTTCATGGTGCCGGGGTCAACGTTTATGTAGGGATCGAATTTCTGCAGACAGACCTTAAGCCCCCGATTCTTGAGCAATCTGCCCAATGATGCGGCCGTGATGCCTTTTCCGAGGGAGGACACCACACCGCCGGTAATAAAAATATACTTGGTCACCTTCCTGCTCCCCTCTTTATGCTTTCTTTAACTCATCTGAATTGTAACGCTTTATCGCGCCGATAACAAGTTTAGAACAATGGGCCGGCAGGCTTTAGCTTAAATAATCCAGCACCAACACCTCGCCCGATTTGCCTTGCAGCTCGGCGGCGGTCAGGGTGAGATGATCCTTTTTTATGAACCCGTCGCAACGCCGGGTGAAATGCTCCAAGACATCGATATCGATGTTGCACACCGGCGTGCGGTAGTGCATCGGGATAATAATTTTCGGCTCAAGCAATTCCACCGTACGCCAGGCGGCCTCGGCATCCAGAGTGTAGGTCCCGCCCACCGGTATCATCAGCACATCGGGCGTGCCGATAGCTTCGGCCTGCTGCTCAGGGATATGCCCCAGATCGCCGAGATGGATGATATTGATATCTTCGGCGGCAATGCGGTAGATAATATTCAATCCCCGGTCACGCCCCTGACGCGTATCGTGCCAGGAGGGGTAGCCTTCGATCCGGACAGGACCAAAGTCAAACTGCCCCGGCCCCATGACGATATGCGGCGTGTTTTTAAAGCGATGAATGGCATAATGGTCATAATGCTCATGGCTGACGGTAACGATATCCGCTTGGTCGAGGAAATGAGGATAACCCACCTTTTCGTCAAAAGGGTCGGTCACCAGAAACAGCCCTCCGCTTTCGATTATAAAGGACGCATGTCCCTGCCAGGAAATCTTCATATCCGTTTACCTATACAACCGATTCTCATCGAAATACCAAAAGCCGTCACCCTGATAGATCAGGCGGTTATCCAGATTCAGGCGTGTATAAATGGTGCTGAGGTTGCTTTCGGTAGCAGCCTTGTCCATGCGTTTGGCGATTTCCTTCACCAAATCGGAGTAAAACACGGGCTCCATGCGCTCGCGCATTACCTCCACCGCCCAGTCGGCTTCGCTCTTTTTACGCGGGACCAAATCCACCTCCAACTGCTTGCGGGGGTTCTTTTTAAAGGGCTTGGGCGCCACCTCATCGGGCTCGGCGGCTTTTTTCTTTTTCGGAGGGCTCTTCTTTTTAACCGGCGTGGCCTGATCTTCCGCGGCTGCTGCCGCTTCCTCATCCACCGCTACGGCAGCGGCCTTCTTCTTCGCCGCGCTCTTTTTCTTAGGCGCTTCCACTGCCGCCGGCTCGGCTTCAACTACCGGCTCGCCAACCGCCTTCGTCTTCGGGGCTTTAGTTTTCTTAGCCGGTGGTTTGGCGTCCACTCCCGCAGTTATTTCAGTTTCGGCGGCAACAGCTTCTGCGGACGCTTTTTTGGGGACAGCAGCCTTTGGGGGTACGGCCTTTTCCACCTGTTCATTGGGTTCAAGCGTTGCGTCCTGGGCCCTTTTCTTTTTCGCAGTGCTCTTTTTTTCTTCGGTCATGCGTTTCAAATCCTCCCCCGGTTTATTTACTTTATACTACATTCGATCAGGCGCGCTCACGCCCAGTATTTCCAAACCGTTACGGATGCAGATGCGGCAACATTCCATGAGAACCAGCCGCGCATCCTGTAATTTTTTATCTTCCTGCAACACTCGGTTGCCGTTATAGAACGAATGGAACATTCCCGCCAAATCCAGCACATAACGAGCGATGCGATGGGGGGCCATCGTGCGGGCAGCCACCTGGATTTCCTCGGAAAAATCCGCTATCTTGCGCAGGATGGTCAACTCCTCCGCCCCCAAGACGCTGCAATCGACCTCATCCGGGTAGGGCAGCTTCACGCCCATCGCGGTGGCCTGCCGGAAAATGCTCATAATGCGGGCATGAGCATATTGCACATAATATACCGGGTTATCCTGATTCTGTTTTTTCGCCAGCTCCAGGTCAAAATCCATCTGGCTGTCCGGGCTGCGCATCACGAAGAAGAAGCGTGCGGCATCAACGCCTACATCCTCCAGCAGTTCGTCTAAAGTCACAGTGGTACCGGTACGCTTGCTCATGCGCACCACCCGACCGTCGCGATAGAGCCGGACCAACTGCATCAGCAGCATATCCAGACGGTCGGGATCATACCCGATAGCCTCCATAGCGCCCTTCATCCGGCCCACATGGCCGTGGTGGTCGGCTCCCCAGATATCTATCACCCAGTCGAATCCACGCTCAAACTTGTCCCGGTGATAGGCGATATCGGCCGCGAAATAAGTGGGGATACCATTGGCCCGAAGCAACACCTCATCCTTTTCATCGCCAAACAAAGTGGATTTGAACCACCACGCGCCATCGCTTTCATAGCAGTAATCATGCTCGCGCAGGTATTCCACCACTTCCGCTACCTTACCGCTTTCGTACAGGGTGCTTTCACTGAACCAGCAATCATACAGAATCCCGAAGCGTTCCAATGTGGTACGGATATACTGTTTCTTCTCCAGCAGCGCATAATCGACCAGCCGCCGGCGCCGTTCCTCCGAGGTCATGCCCATCAGGCTGTCGCCGTATTTGCTTATCACCCGGCGCACCGTTGCCACCACATCCTGCCCGGCATACCCGTATTCCGGAAAAGAGATGGTTTCACCGTTCAGCTGTAAATAGCGCGCCTCCAGGGACTCCCCAAATATTTCAATCTGATTGCCGGCGTCGTTTAAATAAAACTCGCGCTGCACCTCAAATCCCGCCTTTTGCAGCACATTGGCCAGCGAATCGCCCAGGGCGCCGCCGCGGGCGTTGCCCATGTGCAGATTGCCGGTCGGGTTGGCGGAAACGAATTCCACCTGCACCCGTTTATGCTTGGGCGCCCCGTCTCCGTAACGGCGATCCAACTCACAGACCCGGCGGGGCAATTCCCACAACCAATCCGGCCGCAAATAGAAATTTATGAAACCGGCGCCCGCGACCGCTACCCGCTCTACGGGCCCCTGTGGGCTTATCTCCATATGCTCATATATCGTTTCCGCGATTTTGCGGGGCGCCATGCGTAACGGACGCGCCAGCATCATGGCAAGATTGGCGGCAAAATCTCCGTTGCGGTGATCGTTGGGCACTTCCAAAACATAATCCGGAATAATGGTCTCCGGCAACTCCCCCGCCGCCGCCGCCCGCTTGATGGCCACGGCCAGCATGTCCTGCAACTGTTCACGCATTTCCTCGATTGGGTTCATTCAGACCTCCAGCAGCTCTGTATAGATTTGTTTAACATGAGAGTTATAATAAGGGCTACAAGTTTTCTCAATTATGGATTAGCTTATCATACCCGTCCACACTTTTCAATGATGAACTGTATTAAACCAGCGCCGTCAATCATGATTGGCCCTTAAGCGCTAATAATGTTTTGGCGCATGCCGACAGCCTGATTCCGCTTATTTAACTTCTTTCCAAAAAACAATATTCTTATTTATATAACAAAAAGTGCTTTGTAAATTCCTGAAAATATTGTAGCATAAAACCAGATAAAAATATTCGGAGGACGTACCATGCCTGTGTGGCTGATGATACTGTTAATTATCGTTATTGGCCTGCTGTTGATAATGCTGCTGCCGTTAAACTACTCCCTTTTAATTTCGGTCGGGGAACGCTTTGCTTTGACCATGCGCATCAACCTGTTCAGTTTACCGCTGTTTACTATGCACTCGCCGCGCCACGGCGGCGGGCAAGGTGATAAGGAAGAAAATGCGCCCCGGCAGCCAGCTGCGCCCCCAAAGGCGCAGCGCAAGGCGGCGCAGGAGGAGCATAGAATCCCTCCGCTGAAGGTAATACGCTTGTTGCTCGATCCGCTGTTGTGGGAGCAGGTGATAGATTTCCTGCGTTCCCTGCATGAAGTGCTGCGTCCCCGCCATTATACGCTCCGCGGCAGGATCGGTTTTGATTCCCCGCTCCACACCGCCCGCATGACAGCGATGCTGGCTTTGCTCAACGGTTCGCGCTGGGACATGAGTGAAATGGAACCGGTATGGACCGAAGATTGTTGTGCGCTGGAGCTGACTGCGCAGGGCAAGTTTACCCCGCTGGCTGTGGGGTGGCGTTTTGGGCGTTTTTATAGTAATCGCGATACCCGGGCCAAAATAAAAAAAATAAAGGCCTTGGCGCGGTAGCGGTTGCAGTCTATTAAAAAAACAGGAGGTATAAAGGAATGGATTTCAGCCAAACTCTGGGGACTCTATTTGAACAAATGAATGATTTCTTCAGAAGCGACATGGTAGTGGGCAAGCCCATCACGGCAGAGGGAGTGATCATCGTTCCGCTGATCAACGTCACCTTTGGCGCCGGCAGCGCCGCCATCAGTGCCAACGGGCGCGGCGGCAGGCATGGCGACAGCGGCGGGGCCACCGCCGGCGGCGGCGCGGGCGGGCATATCGAGCCGGTAGCGGTCATCGTGGTAAATAACGGCCATGTGAGCGCGCTGTCGCTGAAAGGCGGCAGCCATACCCCCATAGACAGCCTAATCAATATGGTGCCGGAAATCATGGACAAGATCAGCCCCAAAAAACCATCCGAATAATTATTTTTCAAGGGCAGGGGGGATGAAACGTGGCATACAAAACAGTATTTATCGTTAACCCGGAATCTAGGGCCGGCATCACTGACCGGCTGTGGCATCAGCGGGAGATGGCTTTGAAAAAGCAGGGGATTACCCCTGAAGTCCGCATTACCACCGGGCCCCTCCATGCCACCCGCTTGACCGCTCAGGCTCTGTCCGACGGTTTTGACCATATCGTGTCGGTTGGGGGTGACGGTACTCTCAATGAGGTAGTAAACGGTTTCTTTAAGGATGGTGCGCTCATCAATCCCGAAGCGCGCCTGTCGGCCGTATCCTTTGCCACCGGCGGCGATCTGGCCCGGATATTGCCTTTACAGGGCGAGCCGGAGGATATCAACGTGCTGCTCTCCGATGCGGCTCACCCCTTTAAATGCGATGTCATCCGCGCCGATTTTACCGACTGGAACCGCAATCCCGCCTCCCGCTATTTTATTAATGTATCCGATGTGGGTATCGGCTGTGAAACCGTCATCCGCGTCAATAACAAGAGCAAAGCCCTGGGCGGGCTGATTTCGTTTTTCAGCTCCGCCATGGCCTCGCTGCTCACCGCCCACAATATAGACATGGAAATCATTGCCGACGGCGAGGTTTTTTTCGAGGGCCCGGTTACCATGGCGGTCATTGCCAACGGGCGATATTTCGGCAGCGGCATGTATGCCTCTCCCACCGCCGAGTTGGACGACGGCCTGATGGATCTCACCGTGTTTAAGGACTTCAGCCGTACCCACATGATGTTTTCCATCCCTAAGATTTACAATGGCAAGTATCTTGATAACCCCCGGGTGGGCTGCTGCAAAGCTAAAACCGTTGAGTTTAAGAGCCATAGCCCCTTTCACTTTGAAATGGATGGTGAGACCCCCGGGTTGGGCAATGTGAAATACCAGATCCTGCCCGGAGCTATGAATATGCTGCTCAGCCAGCGCAAACAATGAGGCGCAAAAAGGTTTCAGATTTGAGAAGTGGTTAACTTTGACCGTGTATTCATTATATTGCAGTATTTTTTGCTTGCAACCTGCTAAATGTTCCTATATAGTTGATAAGGGATTTTTTGTGCCCCGGTAATTATCTTTGGAGGTGCGTAGTATGGGACGTATGCCCAATTATGTAGGAGTATCGGCCTTTGGCCTGAAAATGGGAGTGATCGTGCCCGGCAGCGATCTGATGGGGATGGTGCTAACTCGCCTGCGCGACTGCCATCGCGATGAACTGCTGGATAACGGAGACGTAGTGTGCATCACCGAATCGGTATTGGCCCGTTCGCAGAATAATTTCGTATCCCTGCCGCAAATAACCGACGATGTGGTGAAAAAGCTCGGTCTTAAGCCGGATTCCTCGCTGGGGGTGCTCTTCCCCATCCTGAGCCGCAACCGTTTTTCCATGATACTCAAAGGGCTGGCCGCGGCGGTGCCGCAGGGCCGGGTGGTCATCCAGCTTTCCCATCCCGCCGACGAGGTAGGCAATCAGTTACTGCCCGAGGAAATCGCCAACGGCAAGATCAGTCATGCCAACGGCTCCTTCGGCCCGGATGACCTGGACGAACAATACTTGCATCCCATCACCCAGGTGGATTACATGGATCTATACCGTGAAATCGTAGAGGAACAGGGCGGCGATGCCACCATCATCATTTGCAACGATCCGCTTCGCATTTTGGACGAAAAACTGGACGGCGTGGTGGTAGCCAGCATCCACACCCGCCACAAGATAGCCGCTAAACTGCGGGATAAAGGCGCTAACTGCATCACATTACAGGACATCTGCAACAATCCCGCCCAACAGGCCCACTCCGAATGGGGCCTGCTGGGCAGCAATATGTCCTCCGGCGACAAGTTGAAGCTGGCGCCGCGCGAGGCCGACCAAAACGCCGACCTCCTGCAGGCCATGGTAAAGGACGCGCTGGGGGTAGATCTGGAAGTAATTATTTACGGCGACGGAGCCTACTGCGACCCCAGCACACGTATCTATGAACTGGCCGACCCTCAACCCGCCTTTGGTATTACCCGCGGCTTGCAGGACCGCTACCGCGAGGGCTTGAAGTATAAGTATCTGGTGGATAAGATGTGGGAGGAAGGCATGCAGCTGGAGCATATCGAGGCCCACATGGAAAAGACCCGCGGCACCAGGACGGAGCGCAACGCCATTGAGAGCGAAGGCACCACCCCCCGCAAAGCCGAGGACCTGATCGCCAGTCTGGCCGACTTGGTTAGCGGTTCCGCCGACGCCGGCACGCCGCTGATTTTAGTCAAGAATTTCTTAAACTAAACATTTTTCATATTGTATCAAAGAGCAAGCCACCTTTTTTAAAAAAGGTGGCTTTTTTTGCTTGACAACCCGTTTGAAACCTTGTATTATTGTATTAGATTCTTAATACAATAATACTTTGCACTGAGGAGGGATGCAACGTGCCATGGGAATTCAAGAATGACCGGCCTATTTACAGTCAATTGGTCGAGCAAGTCAGCCTGTTCATCATTACCGGCGTTTTTGCACCGGGAAGCAGGCTGCCTTCGGTACGGGAGCTGGCGGCGCAGGCGCAGGTGAACCCCCATACCATTCAAACCGCACTGGCGGAACTCGAGACCCGGGGGTTGGTGTTCACGGAACGCACCAGCGGGCGCTTTGTAACTGAAGATGTGGCGATGATTGAGTCTTTGCGCGGCAGTCTGGCCGCGGAGCGCATTAACACCTTTTTTGACAGTATGCTCAATCTGGGGATAGCTCCGCACGAAGCGCTCAGCCTGGCGTCCGAAGCCATCACGCCCCAACGAGAGGAGATGTGATGATGGAATCAACAGCAAGCAAAAACACGGCACGGCCTCCCCTGCTGGAGTGCCGCCATCTAAGCAAGACCTATGGCAAGAATCCGGCGTTGAACGATGTGAGCCTGGTTTTACCGCGGGGTAAGATCATTGGCCTGCTGGGCCCCAATGGCAGTGGCAAGACCACCTTGCTCAAGCTCGCCTGCGGTCTGCTGGCGCCCCAAAGCGGCGAGATACTCATTAACGGCCTGCCGCCGGGTATCGAGAGCAAAGCCAGCGTAGCCTATCTTCCCGAACGCACTTATTTGAATGATTGGATGCGGGTAGAAGACATCGTGCGCTTCTTCGATGATTTCTATCAAAACTTTTCCCCCGAGCGGGCCAACGATATGCTGGCACGGCTGCAGATCAACCCCAAGGCGCGCCTGAAGACTTTGTCCAAGGGCACGCAGGAAAAGGTGCAGCTCATCATGGTGATGGGGCGGCAAGCCGAGCTGTATCTGCTGGATGAGCCCATCGGCGGCGTGGATCCGGCGGCGCGGGATTATATCATCAGCACCATCATCAACAACTACGATTCCGATGCCACCGTGGTGATTTCCACCCATTTGATCAGCGATATCGAGCAGATATTGGACGAGGTGATTTTCCTGCGCCAGGGTACCATAGCCGCTCACGCGCCGGTAGACACCCTGCGCGAAGAGCATCAGCAATCTATCGACGCTATTTTTAGGGAGGTGTTCAAATGTTAGGCAAGCTTCTTAAATATGAAATGCGCGCTTCCGCCCGCTACTTTGTCCCGCTGTTCATCGCGGTACTGGTGATGGCATTGCTAAACGGAGTCCTCAGCCTCAGCTTTAACCATCCAACGGAGGCCAACTGGATTTACGGGTTGACCATCGCCCTCACCGTGCTGCTGCTCATCGCCCTGTGGGTGATGTACCTGGTGGTCATCGTAATCCGCTTTTATAAAAACCTGCTGGGGGACGAAGGTTATCTGATGTTTACCCTGCCGGTAAGCATTCACCAACTCCTCTGGTCCAAACTCTTCGGGGCTGTGCTCTGGGGGCTGGCCTGCATCGTCACCAGCGCCCTGGCGATACTGTTTATGACCATTAGCGGAATCGATTTCAGTTCCATCCGCGAGGCGCTCAACGAGCTGCTCACCGTGGTGGACGGCGGCACGCTCATACTCCTCAGCGGCGAATACTTGCTCATCCTGTTGGCGTCGGCCATCTGCGCCATCCTGCTGGCATATCTGGCCATGAGCATCGGACAACTGGCTAACGAGTCGCGCTTCGCCGCCTCATTTGCCGCCTATATCGGGCTGTCCATCGTGGTACAGGTATTGGCGACGATATTGACCGCCGCGCTCTACAACTGGGGGGTCAACCTGGAAGCCGTGCCCTCCTGGTTCGCTCAGCTGAACGGTGTGGACGGCATTATAACAGTGCTGCACATCTTCTTTGGGGCCAGCCTGGCGTTGATAGCCCTGAACTCAGCCGTGTACTACGCCATCAGCTACTGGCTGCTTAACCGTA
>JAUNBV010000207.1 GCA_030526885.1 Syntrophomonadaceae bacterium | reverse complement strand
AAGCTGCCATTTTTTAGCGCTACGGGTATCCCCGAAGCGCAGCCGTGCCAATGCCTGACGCGAACCGGCTTTCAATTTCAGCGTTTGAGGGGGCGTTACTCCCCAGTTATGTCCCAGTTCCGGAGACAATATCAAATAATTGTTACCGCTCATATCGCATCCCTCAAATATTGAGGCGGGAGCTTATATCCGGATAAATAATGAGCAAATTCCATCGGACGGCGCACCGCCAGCATACGGGTATCCATATCGCCCATCTGTATAAACACGTAGCGCGCGGGACGCAGATTAGCCTCGATGAACCATAGCTTGCCGTTGACATCGATGCCTAGATCTATCCCCATTTCTCCTACCGTATCAATTTGCCGCTCCAGTGCGTCCACTACCATCAGAGCCAATTCATCCAAATCATGGAGGATGGAACCGACATGTTTTTCATCAAAGTGTTCTTCCAGTACTCGACGCACCGTATATCCGTGCCCGCCACCAGAAATATTGCTGGTAATAGCGCCCCTCGTTCCTACCCGGCAAGCCTTGCCGGTGATTTTCCACACCGCGTCATAATCCTTCTGTACCAACACCCTTACATCCGCAATACCGTTTTTAAACCGTATAAGCTTAATCTCTTCCTGCATGATAAATTTCCTAGAACCAGTCAGCCGGCTTAGCGGCGCGTATAATGCTGATATACTACCGGCAAAGCGCCGCAGGCCATTGGCGCTGTTATAACAAAGCTCAAAACCGTTGGGGTTTATCTGTCGAAGCCGTGCGATATTACGGCCCTGCGAACCGTCCACGGGCTTAATATATATTGATCCGTACGCGCCTACCATCTCGCGTAACGACTTTACGCCTTCGAGTTTGCGCGTTTCGGGGAGAGTGCTGCTCAGTTCGGGACAGGCGGAAAGTATCTCCCAGCTACGCCATTTTCCTATGATTAAAGGACTGGAAAACTGGCATCCTAGACTCATAAGACGCTGGCGCAAGCGCACTTTGGACGGGGAAACTCCAAAATCACGAGGATAAACCACATGGGGCAAAGAAAACCATTGTCGCACCCATGCCCCTTTTGTCCAGCGATAACCACGAATCTGTTTTTGGTCAAAATTTACATCATTTACGGTAAAAGCAAAGCATATCTGCCCCAGGTTATCCCCGGCCTGCAATAATTGGCGAATAAACATGGTCTGAGGACCAAACGGTTTATTCCCGCCGCCGCGAATATCAACCAAAATGCCTACTATGGGTCCTTCCCGTTTCATAGCATGCCCTCCGCTTTGCTATCTGCCTTAATTTATGAGAGTAACGCTCCATCGGTTACGCCGCCTTGCTTTTGTCGGCCCGAAAAGATAGAATATCAAAAAGCCCAAAGGAGGGTGGGCAATGATTTTGGTAAGTGCCTGTTTGGCAGGCATCCCCTGTAAATATGATGGCGGCCACAGTCGTTATCCGGTGGTCGAAGCCTTGTTAAAAGCCGGCAAAGCGGTGGCGGTATGTCCGGAACGGCTAGGTGGGTTGAGCATCCCTCGCCCGCCTGCGGAAATAAGTGGCGGCGATGGGCGTTTGGTACTGGCAGGAAGCGCAGAAGTATATGATAGGATCGGCAACAGGGTCACTGACGCCTTTATCCTCGGTGCAGAGAAATGTCTGGAAATAGCGCGGCGGGAAAACGTTAGAGTGGGCATCATGAAAAATCGCAGTCCCTCATGCGGCGTCAGCCAAATATATGACGGTAGCTTCAGCGGCAATATTATAGACGGATGCGGAGTCGCCGCCGCCCTGCTCATGCGACACGGCATCAACTTGTTTTCTGAAGAAAGCGATATAGAAACCATTGGGGAGGCAATAAGA
>JAUNBV010000060.1:9396-10717 GCA_030526885.1 Syntrophomonadaceae bacterium | reverse complement strand
AGAAATGAAGGCGCTTAGTCTGTTTTCCGGCGGACTCGACTCACAGCTCGCCGTTTGTCTGATTAAAGACCAAGGCATCGAAGTTATGGGGGTAAACTTTACGACGCCATTTTTCGGCGCGGAAGCAAAAGTTCAGGAGGCGGCCGACAATCTGGATATACCACTTAAAAGCGTTCATCTGGCCGACGAATACATGATGATTCTCCGCCAACCGCGCTACGGATTTGGCAAAAATATGAATGCCTGTATTGACTGTCACGGCCTCATGCAGCGTAAAATCCTGGCATTGCTGCCGGAGCTTGAGGCTTCCTTCGTGATTAGCGGCGAGGTGGTGGGCCAACGGCCCATGAGTCAGACCCGCCAGTCGCTGGGGCTGGTGGACAAGCTTGGCGGCCCCGGCTCTGAGCTCATCGTCAGACCATTGTCCGCGAGACTTCTCCCCCCCAGCAAGCCGGAAGAAATGGGTTGGGTAAACCGCGAGCGTCTGCTCGACATCAGTGGTCGCAGCCGCAAGATTCAGATGGAGTTGGCCGATCAATATGGATTAAAAGACTACCCCACGCCCGCTGGCGGTTGCCTGCTGACCCAAGAGAACTTTTCCCGACGCCTGAGACGTTATCTGGACGACCATCCGGAGTCCACCATAATCGATTTGGAAGCGCTCAAATACGGGCGCCACTTTTACTTGGAGGACGGTAGCCTGCTGATTGTGGGACGCCATCAGGCCGATAATCAAGCGCTATCAGCCCACGCACTTCCTCGCGATCTGTTTATGAAAGCCGCGGAGCGTCCCGGCCCGCTGGCCATCCTGCGCTCCCCCGCTCCCCCGAAGCCGGAACTGGCTGCTTATGCCGCCGCTATCGTAGCCCGTTATAGCGACGCCAAAGATTTGCCCGAGGTGGCTGTTAAAACCTGGGTCACCGGAAGTGCTGGTCAAATACTGCGTGTTCGCCCCCTCACGCCTGCCGAAATTCCTCCTACCTACTAAGAATATGGAGTACATTATTGCGGCAACAAGTGATGTGGCGGTAAAACAATAATCAGGGCTTTTTCACCCGGATATTGCTGGCCATAAAGAAAGCTAATACCGGCAGTGTGAGTAGCATAATCAAGCTAGGGATAAAGGCTTCGCACAGAGCTAGCACAGCCAGCAACAGACCGGCTAAAGTGATAGGTACGCCGATGAAATAGCCTTCGCTGCGCAACACGTTGAAACGGGCGAGGCGGTAAGCGCCGCACACTATGTACAGAACGGTCAGTATGGCCGCGGGAGTTTGATAGGATGCTGGCAGCAGTGCGTAGATGAGAAAGGCGGGAGCCA
>JAUNBV010000060.1:0-9386 GCA_030526885.1 Syntrophomonadaceae bacterium | reverse complement strand
CCAAAGGAGACGAGGTCACAGAGGGAATCGAGTTCCCTCCCCAGCTCGGACATGATATCCAGCCTGCGGGCTACCCTCCCGTCGGTAGTGTCCATCATCACGGCCAGAAATATAAAGATAGCAGCCAGGTCGAAGCGAGCATCCAAGGTGCACAACAGCGACAAGCAGCCAAATATTATATTGAACAGCGTTATGTAGTTGGCCAGGCTGTTTTTAGCCATGCCGCGCACAGATTTCTTTTGCTCCATAAAGCCATCTCTCCCGCTCTTATTTTATATAAGTTCCGGTTCGCCAATAATGCGCAGTTCCATCTGTAATTCGACTTTATAATTCTCCCGGATTACGGAACGGATATGTTCGATCAACTCCAGCACCTGCTGCGCGCTGGCATGGCCGCGGTTAACTATGAATCCGGCGTGCTTGACCGATACCTGTGCGTCACCAATACTGTAACCTTTCAGCCCCGCTTCTTCAATCATAGTGCCAACAAACATACCTTCCGGACGCTTAAATATACTGCCGGCACTGGGAAACTCCATGGGCTGTTTTTCCCTGCGGGTGCGTGAATAGTCAAGCATGCGCTGGTTGATGGCTTCATAATTATCCGGCTGCAAGCGAAAATATGCGCCGATGATGGTCTGGCCATTTTCCTGAAAGATACTGTGACGATATGACATTCCCAGTTGGTCGGCCCGGTATACGACTTCCTCTCCCTGTTCATCCAAAGCCATTACCGACACCACAACGTTCTTCATCTCACCGCCATAAGCTCCGGCGTTCATCGCTATGGCTCCGCCTACGCTGCCGGGAATGCCCTCGGCAAACTCCAGTCCGGAAAGGCCCTCCAGCGCTACTTTCTTGGCCAATTCCGACAAGCGCGTACCGGCCAGAGCGTAGGTCAGTTCACCAAAAAAGTTAACTCCCTTGAAACGTTTACCCAGTTCTATCACTACTCCGCGCACGCCGCCGTCCAAAACCAGCAGGTTGCTGCCGTTTCCTATCACATAGCAATCAACCGCGTTGGCGCGGCTCCATTGCAGTACGTCATGTAATTCCTTAATGGTGCCGGGCATTACGAGCACATCGGCCGGGCCGCCGATTTTAAAAGTACAATGCTTACTCATCGGCTCGTCGCGCAACACACGGTCACGGGGAAGCATTTTTATCAGTTCCTGATACACCGGGATGCCCTCCATTTGCAGGGTACTTATATTTACAATATACTACGCGGCGTCGTTTTCCATACCGCGGCTCAACTCCGGTTCAGTATAGCCCGAGCCTGCCGTAAAGTCAAGAAAGGCGAAATTACATAAAAACCCAAAGAATACAGTCGATAAGTATTTCAAAAATGTCAGCAATCAATTATCATAGATAAGTAGATTGTTAAAGTGAGAGGTGCATTGTTTTATGGAACGTGAGGCCATCGTAAAAGCTTTGTTAGATATTGTGGGGGAAAATCGGGTTTTGAGCAAGGAACTCGATCTTATGTATTATTCATATGACAGCTCCTTTTATACCAGGCTTAAGCCGCATACCCCGGATGCGGTAGTATTCCCGCGCGCCACGGAAGAAGTGCAGGCCATCGCCCGCTTTGCCACCGAGAATAAGCTGCCCCTCATCCCGCGCGGGGCCGGGACCGGGGAAACGGCAGGCTGTATAGCTGTAGAGGGCGGCATTGTGCTTGACCTTTCCTCTTGGGACGAAATTGTGGAGATTGACCAAAAAAATATGCAGGCGCTGGTGCGTCCGGGGGTTATCCATGCTCGCCTAAATGAGGAACTGGCACGGCATAATCTGTTTTTTCCGCCCGATCCCGGCAGTAGCCAGATGTGTACTATCGGCGGCATGGTGGCCAACAATGCCAGCGGATTGCGGGCAGTGAAGTACGGTTGTACCGAGCAGTATGTTCTGGGGCTGGAAGTGGTGATGGCCAACGGCGACCTTATTTATACCGGAGGGGTCAATGCCCGCTGTATAAAAAATGTTTCGGGGCTCAATATCAATCGACTGATGGTTGGCTCGGAGGGCGTGCTGGGCATTGTTACCCAAATACGGCTGCGCTGCTGGCCCAAACCTAAAGCCCGCGGCATCGCTATGGCAGTGTTCGATGAATTGGATCAGGCGCCGGCCAGTGTATTGGACGTGTATAAGGACGGCATCTTGCCTTCCGGCATTGAGATTTTGGACAGTTCCGCTATCGGCGCGGTCAACGCTTTTAAGCCGGAGGTGGCGCTACCGGAAGCGGAAGCAATTTTGTTGTTTGAAGTGGATGGCAATCCCCCCAGCGTTGAATATGAAGGCCAACGCATTCAGGAAATTGTTGGCACGAGAGCGCGCTTTGTAGAATGGTCTACCGACCCGAAGCGCATGACACAACTGTGGGAGGGGCGCAGCATAACCGCTACCGCCGCAGCGCGGGTGCGCAAGGATGGCACCAGAGTATTTGCCGGCGAGGATATCAGCGTACCGCTGTCCAGGGTAGCCGATGCCTTGCGCGCTATCCGCGGGCTGGGTGAAAAGTATGGCATACAGGTAGTGAACTACGGGCATATAGGTGACGGTAATGTGCATACCGCGCCGGTGATAAATCCCGAGAGCGCTGCCGAGGTAGAACAGGTCATGAAACTGGTGCATGAGATCCATTTGCTGGCGGTGGAGATGAATGGTACTACCACCGGTGAACATGGAGTAGGCGCGGTGCGCCGCGCTTACGCTGCTCTGGAACACGGCCTGGCACTGGAATATATGCAAAAGGTAAAGCAAGCGATGGATCCGGATAACCTGATGAATCCCGGCAAGCTTATTTAGCCGGCGCGCTTATATATTAATTAAGGAAGGTTCAAATATGCGATTCAACGAATTGCCCCCGGTAAAGAATGAACTTATGAAGTGCGTGCGCTGCGGCAAATGCCGCAGTGTGTGCCCGGTATTTGCAGAGATCCGTCAGGAACCGGCAGCGCCACGCGGCCATGTGTATATGGTTCAGATGCTGCGCGACGGTCAGGTCAAACCGGAAAAAGAGGTGTATGAGCACCTGAGCATGTGCCTGATGTGCGAAAACTGCAGTGTAAACTGCCCTTCAGGTATTCATATCCATGAGTTGAACGCGGCCGCGCGCTCATATATTTATGATCAGACCCCCAGCCTGTCCAAGGAGCTTATTTTTGATACCTTGTGGACCCGTCCCGGATTGCTGCGCACTACCGGCAAATTTATGTGGGGTGCGCAAAAGAGCGGACTGCAGAGGCTGGCGCGGGGTATGGGCCTGACCAAGATCCTGCCCGGAGATCTTCCGCAAGCGGAACAGATGTTGAGCAACATACCTTTTCGCTCCGCCCGCAGTACCCTGCCGGTGACAAATCGGGCCAAAGGGGAGAAAAAACTTACCGTCGGCTATTTCTTGGGCTGTGGTACCGATGTGTTTAACCCCGAAGTGGCGAAGGCCACGGTGGACATCCTCACCCGCAACGGATGTGAGGTCATAATCCCGGCGGCCACTAAATGCTGCGGCCTGCCCCAGATCGCTAACGGCAAACTGGAAACGGCGCAAAAATTAGCCCTGCACAATGTCAAGATTTTTAACAATTATCGGCTCGACTACATTGTTAGCGACTGCGCCTCCTGCGGTTCGGCCCTGTCGTTCGCTCATATGCAATTTTTGTTCGGTGGGCTAAAATTTGAGGACGACGCATTGGCGTTCGCGCAAAAAACGATGGATATTAACAGCTTTCTGGTGAACGTGCTGGATATCACACTGCCTGAATCGGCGGTACTGGAGAAAAAAGTGACCTATCACGACCCCTGCCATCTCAGCAAAGCACAGCACATCCGTCAGGAACCGCGCGAGCTGCTGCGGCGCATAAATGGCGTGCAGTTTACGGAAATGCGTGACGCCGACCGCTGCTGTGGCGGCTCCGGCACTTACAGCCTTACTCATTATGATATATCAATGAAGATATTAGACCACAAGATGGATTGCGCCATGGAGAGCGCGGCCGATATTATTGCCACCGGTTGCCCCAGTTGCCTGATGCAATTGCGCTACGGCGTGACCCGTCATAAATGGAAAGCGGAAGTACAGCACCCCGTACTGCTAGTACACCGCGCCCTCAATCATAAGCCAAAGGAGTTGAGCTCCGCTAAATGAGCCAGCGCCTGAATAAGCTGCTTTTCTCAAGGATGCGCGACGTGAATCTGCGTTATGGACTCATTTCCGACGGTGACCGTATCGCGGTGGGCATGTCGGGTGGCAAGGACAGCATGGCTCTGCTGAGCCTGTTGCTGCGCTTTCGCCGCTATACTCCGCTGCAATTTACACTCACGCCGGTATGTCTTGACCTCGGCTTTGGCAATGACATAAGTGAACTTATGGACTATTGCCGGCAGCAAAGCCTCGAATTGATCGTACATCCAACCGACATCGCCGAAATCGTGTTTGAACTTCGTCAGGAACAGAATCCCTGTGCCCTGTGCGCCCACCTACGGCGTGGTGCGCTGAACCGTATAGCTAAGGAACTGAGCTGCAATAAAGTAGCCTTAGGTCATCATCTGGACGATGTGGTAAACACCTGGCTGCTCTCCCTGCTGTATGAGGGCCAATTTCATGTTTTCCGTCCCAAAACGTGGTTGGACCGCAGAGAAATCACCGTGATCCGTCCGCTGGTCTATATTGAGGAAGAATTACTCAAACGATATGTGGAGGAAGAGGGTTTAAAGCCGGTAATTAACCGCTGTCCTGCCGACGGAGGCTCCAAGCGCGCCGAGGTCAGCGCCTTGCTCGAGCAGCTCGCCTCTTCCTATCCCGATATCCGCCACCGTATCCTTTCCGCCATCGAGCACGCAGACCATAATTCCTTCTGGATTTCTTAGCAAAAAAAATTGAGCCACACCCCTTTATTTTGACATCCGGCGGAATGCTGTTTCAAAGATATACAGGTATCGTAACAAGCAGCATTTATGTGCAATTTTTATGCATATGTAAAACGGGGATGACCTTTTTCAGGTCATCCCCGTTTATTTTGCGCTTATTTAAGCCTTAGGTTCTAATAGCCAAGACGATTGGTACGGGTCCAGATTTTCATCTTCTGGGCTTCGGCGATTAACTCATCCTGGAACTTGGGATGAGAAATGCTAATGATTTTTTCCGCTCTTCTCCAGGTGGGCTGGTAAGCTACGTAAATTGCACCGTACTCGGTAACGATATAGTCAACCATCTGGCGGGGAATGGTGGTAATGGAACAAGGACTGAAGGTCGGCACGATACGGGAGTGCAAATTACCTTCCTTGTCGGTAAAGGTAGAGGGCAGACACATAAAGCTCTTGCCGCCCGGAGACCACAGGGTGCCACATACGAAGTCCCATAAACCGCCGTTACCGGAAATCTGTACGGTTCCGTTGCTCTCGGCGTTGATCTGATTGTACAGGTCAACCTGGACACAACTGTTAATAGCACGGAAATTGCTGATCTGGCCTATAACCTGCGGATTATTGGTATAATTGACATGGTATGAAGCCAGTTTGGCATTGTGATCCATATATTCATATAATTTCGTGCTACCGATGGCAAAGGAAAAGGCTACACGCCATTTATCCACTTCTTTCTTACGGCCATTCATGATGCCGTTTTCAATCATGTCAACATAAGATTCAACAAACATCTCGGTGTGGCCGCCTAAATCCTTAAGGTCCGAATCAGCCAGCAATTTGCCCAATGCGTTGGGCATACCGCCTATGCCTAGCTGAATGCAGCAACCATCATGGATATGCTCCATCAAAATACCGGCGATGGCCTGATCGACATCGCTCGGCGGAGTCGGCGGTACATCCGCCAGCGGAATATCCTCGCTCTGCTCAATGATGTAGTCGACCTGAGAGATATGAACACCTTCCTCGGAACCGCCATAACAGTAAGGAGTGTTGGGATTTATCTCCACTACCGCCTTGCGTGCCACTTCCAGCTTGGCGCTGGATTCAGAGTTTTGCGCTCCAAAGTTAAAAAAGCCGCCTTTGTCCATGGGAGCGGTCTGGATGACACACATCTCGCGCTTTTGTTCTATAATTCTGTCATCTATACGATCTTCGCCTAAGTAGTTACGATAAGTAGGTGGAGCCATATGGTAAATAATCGGGGAATAATAGCAACGATCAAGGCTCTGCAATACTCGCGACATCATACTGAACTGCCAATCGTTGTAAATAAAGCTGTTCTGAATTTTGGCTGTTTCGGGAATCGGCGGTACGCTCACTGCGGTCCAAATCTCCACTCCGTGCAATTCCTCAGCTCTCTTGGCCAGTGCAGTATCAAACATGACCGGCTTGCCGTTAAAGTGCCCGTAGTCGATAAGGTCGTGTGATTTTACCATTGCTGCTACTTCTTCTGCTGTCCTCAACTTGCTTTTGTATTCCGCGCTGTAGTCCATTAATTAATCCCTCCATTTAAAATAATTATTGAATTATTGAACATTGCTAATATATTAAACACTTTCCCTATATTGTCCTGCTTGATTTTTAAATTTTTTTGTATTTTTTTAAATTACCACTATTAGGAAGGATATTAACATCCCCACCCCAATTACTAAATTGAAAACCATGCCGCTAAAAAGCCCGATTAAGGCCCCTATAGCGGATGCTGCCGCCGGTTGGGGCTCTTTACCCGCGATTAGCTCGCCCACCCAGGCGCCCAGCCAGGGACATAAAAATATTCCTATCGGGGGAAAGATAAGAATTCCGGCAACCACCCCGATGACGGCACCGATCTGACCGAGTTTGCCCGCGCCGGTGTATTTTGCTCCCCAATAGCTGGCCAAGTAATCCACCAGGGCCGACAGCAGGGTAAGCGCAGCCAGTATTATGATGTACCGTACGCTGATGGTAGCAAAATCCTCAACCCAGCCGTAGGCGGCAATGGCAATAAAAATTAATGGTATGCCTGGAATAAAAGGTAAAACTGCCCCGGCAATGCCGATTAGGATAAGGATCAAACAAATAACGAATGCCGCAGTATTCAACCCCATCACTCCTTAAAAAAGATTTTTCTAGGTTAAACCGCCAAACTCTTCTACCAGACGGCTAATAACGTGTCGGCTGTGCTCATAGCTTAAACCGCCCTGCCAAAATACTCCGTACGGATCGCGGCGCGGCGCGTCCGCCGACAATTCGATGGATGAACCCTGAACAAAGGTCCCGGCCGCCATCACTACCGGCGTATCATAACCGGGGAGCATGGCGAATTCAGGGACCACGTCACTGTCGACCGGAGAATAGCTCTGCACCAAGCGGACAAAACGCAGCAGTTTATCGGCATCGCCTAATATCACCGTCTGCACTATATCACTGCGTTTATCATTCCAGCGCGGAAACACCTCATAGCCTAAAGCTGCAAAGGCCCATGCCAGCAGGAGGGATGATTTCATAGCCTGCAGCGTTACATGCGGCGCTAAAAAAAAACCCTGATATAACTGACGGTTCGTGCTGTTGCTGGCCCCCAGAGCCTTACCCAGGCCGGGGGCGGTTAGATGAGCGGCTATCTCCCCTATCAGATCACTGCGCCCGCAGATATAGCCTCCCCCTGGCGCGAGTCCCCCACCGGGGTTTTTTATCAGTGAACCGGCAATAATATCAGCACCGCATTCAATCGGTTCAAGGGGTTCGGTGAATTCGCCATAACAATTATCGACCATAATCACGCAATCCCGGCTGCATCCCCGCACCGCCTTGATCAATGCGGTCATGGTATCCATATCGACCGCCGGACGCAGGCTGTAGCCGCCGGAACGCTGGATTAGCACCAGGCGCGGGAGCGGCTGCATATAATCTGCAACCCGGTCAACATCAACCTTTTGATCTGTAGTCAAAAGGGGCATTTCCTTATATATGACTCCCCGTTCACACAGCGTTCCGCGGCTCATGGAGCGATTACCGATGACATGCTGCAGGGTGTCATAGGGAGCGCCGGCAATCGACAACAGGATATCGCCGGGTCTGAGCAGCCCAAACAAGCAGGCGCTGATGGCATGAGTGCCGGATACGATCTGCGCTCTGACTATGGCCTCCTCGGCGCCAAAAACTTTGGCAAACAATTGCTCCAAATCATCGCGGCCCCGGTCGTCATATCCGTAACCGCTGCTGCCATGAAAGTGCTCCGCGCGTATTTTAAGGGCCCTAAACGCATCCAGTACTTTTATTTGATTATGATAAGCGATTTCCTCGGCAGCAGCAAATATCGTCCGCAATTCTTCTTCCGCCTGACTGATGATACGGTGTTTGTGCACCACACTCTCCTCCTTAACACAGATATTTTAAGGGGCTGTCCCAAAACATTTGGAGACAGCCCTTATGTTTGATTATCCTATCCTGCGTAGCGCCGCTTTAATCCTCGCGGTTTCCAAGGTCAATGATATTGACCGGCTTCAGCGGGGCAACGGTGGAAATCGCATGCTTATACACCAGTTGCTGACGCCCTTCCAATTCTATAACCACGGTAAAATTATCAAATCCGGTAACCACGCCCTTAATTTGAAATCCATTGACAAGATACACCGTAACCGGCACCTTGTCTTTACGCACCTGATTCAAAAATGATTCCTGAAGGTTCAATGAGGGTTTATTCAAGCGGTTTCATCTCCTTGTGCAATTCAACTTTCATGGCCGCATGCCCATTTTACATTAAAAAAAGCTCCTTAGCCAGTATATTGCTTATTTTTTTGTAAATATCATCCGTATCGTCATCGGCAGCGACCCCGATCCATTGTATCCGTTCATCGCGTTTGAACCACGTAAGCTGGCGCTTGGCAAAGCGACGGCTCTCCATCTTTATGCGGTTTACCATATCATCATAACCGATTTTCCCTTCCAGATACTGGAGTGTCTGCCGATACCCCAGACTGTTCAGCGCCTTGTGGCGCAAGCTGTAACCACGGCGGCGCAAAGCTTCCACCTCTTCCAAAAGGCCATCCGACAGCATGCGGTCTACCCTTGATTCAATCCGTTCATACAGCAGCGCCCGTTCCATAGTAAGACCAATACTTATTAAATCATAATTAGGGCTTTGCTTGCGCTGCGTCTGGCTGAAAGGCTTGCCGGTAATTTCGTATACTTCTAATGCTCGAATAATGCGCTTGCGGTCGTTGCCGCCGATAATGCCGGCGTAGATGGGGTCTACCTCCTTTAGCGTGCCGTACAGAGCTTGCAGTCCTTCGCGCTTACCCCTTTGCTCCAACCGCCGCCGCACCTCAGGCTGGCCGTCTAAAGGCAAAAAATCATAATTGTCCACTACCGCCTGATAGTAAAGCCCGCTGCCTCCGGTGAGTATCGGAAGCTTACCCCGGCTTTGAATATCCTCAATACACCCTTGAGCTTGCTTCTGGTATTCCGCAACCGTGTAATCA
>JAUNBV010000059.1:2682-10737 GCA_030526885.1 Syntrophomonadaceae bacterium | reverse complement strand
GGTAAAGAATCGTGCGTGAAAAAGTTGGGAGGAAATGGCCATGAGCAGTTTGAGAAATATCCCTCCGGTGGACGAGCTTTTGCAGACAGCGCCAGTACAGGCCCTGCTGAACATGTACCGGCGTGAATTCGTGGTAGCCGAGCTGCGCCGCCTGCTGGAGGAGCTTCGGGTCGGGCTTAAAACCGATAAGACTAAATACAGCTCCGACGAGCTCAAGGACATGATCTTGGCCCGCCTGCCGGAAATATTGGAGAAAAGCCGTACCGGTAGCCTGCGGCGGGTGATAAACGCTACCGGGGTGCCGCTGCACACCAACCTGGGGCGCGCGCCCTTAAGCCCCCGCGCGCTGGACCGGGTGAACCGGATTGCCGCCGGCTACAGCAACCTGGAGCTGGACCTGGCCCGCGGCGCGCGTGGCTCACGCTATGCCCACACCGAGGAACTGCTGCAACGCCTCACCGGCGCCGAATCCGCGCTGGTGGTCAACAACAATGCCGCCGCCGTGCTGCTGGGCCTGACCGCCATGGCGCAAGGCCGCGAGGTTATCGTATCGCGGGGGCAATTGATAGAAATCGGCGGCTCCTTCCGCATCCCCGAAGTAATGAAACAGAGCGGCGCTCGGCTGGTAGAAGTGGGCAGCACCAACAAAACCCACCCCGACGACTACCGCCGCGCCGTTACCGAAGAAACCGCCCTGCTGTTTTCCGCCCATACCTCCAACTACAGAATCGTGGGCTTCACGGCCGAAGTGGGCATGGAGCAGCTTGTAGCGCTGGGCCGCGAAATGCGCCTGCCGGTGATGCTGGACCTGGGCAGCGGCGTCATGCGCCCTCCGGCCGCGCCCAGCTTGGGCCCCGAGCCCACGGTGGCGGAATGCGTAGCCACCGGTGCGGATATAGTCACCTTCAGCGGCGACAAGCTCCTGGGCGGGCCGCAAGCCGGCATCATCCTGGGCCGCCGGGAATACATCGACGCCATGAAACAGCACCAGCTGCTGCGCGCCCTGCGGGTGGATAAGCTCACCCTGGCCGCGCTGGAAGGCACCCTGCTCGAATATCTGCTGGGCCACCCGGAGCAAAATATCCCCGTGGCCCATATGCTGTCCCGCACCCCGGAGAACTTGAAAGAAGACGCCCGCGACCTGGCCCGCAAGCTAAAGAAAGCCCTTTCCGGCTACCGCGCCGTGGCCTCCGTGGATGTCATCGCCACCACCGATATGGTGGGCGGCGGTTCCTACCCCACCGACCAGATGCCGGCCTGGGGGGTTGAACTGCGTTTTAACGGCGTCAGCCTCGACCGCATCAGCAGTGAACTGCGCGACAGCCGCCCCGCCGTCGTCGCCCGCCGCCAGGAGGACGCCCTGCTGCTCAGCGTGCGCACCCTGCTCCCCGGCGACGCCGACGAGCTGGTGGGCGTCATCGCCGCCCTGCCGGCGCTGAGTTAAGGGTAACGGCATAAACCCGCTCTGTTTAGCGGCAGCGAACAGGGCTATTTAGGAGGAAACCGTTTTGAAGCGACTTATCATCGGTACGGCCGGCCATATAGACCACGGCAAGACCACGCTGGTCAAAGCGCTTACCGGGCGCGATACCGACCGTTTGAAAGAAGAAAAACAGCGCGGCATCTCCATCGAGCTGGGGTTTGCCCCCTTTGAGCTGCCCGGCGGCCAGCACGCCGCCATCGTGGACGTGCCCGGCCACGAGCGCTTCATCCGCCACATGCTGGCCGGCGCCTTCGGCATCGATATGGTGCTGTTTACTATCGCCGCCGACGAAGGCGTCATGCCGCAGACCCGTGAGCACATGGACATCATCGAGCTGCTGGGCGTAAAAAAGGGCATTGTGGTCATCACCAAAAAAGATATGGTGGACGAGGAATGGCTGCTGCTTATGGAGGAGGAAATCCGCGAATATCTGGCCAAAGGGCCGCTGGCCGAAGCCCCCATCCTCAGCGTATCCGCCGTCACCGGGGAAGGCATCCCCGCGCTGCTGGCAGAGATCGAGCGCGTGGCAGAAACCGTGGCCGAAAAGAGCAGCTTTGGCTACGCCCGGCTGCCCATCGACCGCGTATTCTCCATCTCCGGCTTCGGCACCGTAGTCACCGGCACCCTATGGTCGGGGGAGATCAACGTGGGCGACACCCTGGAGCTGATGCCGGTGCAAAAGACCGTGAAAATCCGCACCCTGCAGGTACACAACGAAAAGGTCCCCACCGCTTTGGCCGGTCAGCGCGTAGCCGTCAACCTGCAGGGCATCGAATTGGCGGAAATCAAACGCGGCTATCTGCTGGCCTCCCCCGGTTATCTCACCCCCTCCCACCGGGTGGACGCCAGGCTGCGGCTGCTGTCGGATAGCCCCCGCACCTTGCGCAACTTCAACCGTGTGCGCTTCCATCTCGGCACCGACGAAAGCCTGGGACGCGTGTTTCTGCTGGACCGCGACGAGCTGCTGCCGGGCGAGGAGGGCTACGTGCAGATCGCCATGGAAAAACCCATCGTGGCCTATAAGGGCGACCTCTTCGTGCTGCGCTATTACTCGCCGGTCCACACCATCGGCGGCGGCGCCATCATTGACCCCACCGCCCCCAAGCAGAAGCGTTTCCGCGAGGACGTGCTGGAGGCCATGGCCATCAAGGAAGAAGGCAGTCTCTACGATCTGTTGCTGCGCGAACTGCAAAACTCCGACTTCATGCCCCTAAGCCCCGAGGCGTTGGCCAAAGCCACCGGCAGTGAAGCCGGAGCCATCGCCGAGGCCTTGGCCCAGTTGGTGGAAGACGAGCTCATCGCCGATATCACCGGGCGCGGCGACCAATATATCAGCCGCCGCGGCTTACAGGGCATATTGGCCCGCATCCGTACCGCCATTGAGGCCCAGCAGGAAAAATACCCCCTGCGCTTTGCCTTCCCCCGCGAGGAACTGCGCAGCCGTTATTACAGCGCGCTCAACGCCAAGGCGTTCAACCACATCCTGCGCTTCATGGAGGAGGAGCGCCAGATTGTCAGTCGAGACACTATGGTCGCCTTGCCGGACGGCGCGCCCGTGGTCACGGCGCAGACCCAGGCGCGGCTGGACGACATTGTGCGCCGCCTTGATAACGGCGACAACCGCTTCGCTCCCCCCTCCTCCGAGGAATTGGCCGCCGCGCTCGCCCTGCCTGAGCCTGAGCTGGCCGAGCTGTTAAACTACCTCTTTGAGCAGGGGCTTATCGTCAAAGTGGCCGAAAAAGTTTGGTTCAGCTCCGCCGCCGTGCAGGAAGCCAAAGCCCTCTTGGAGAAACATTTTGCAACGGAAAAAGAACTGTCCATGGGCGCCGCGCGCGACCTGTTAGGCAGCAGCCGCAAGTACGTGCTGCCGCTAATCGAATACCTGGACCGCATCCGTTTCACCCGCCGCGTGGGCGACGTGCGGATGCGCTATCAATAAACCACTGGAGAGGAAGAAGCCGCTGTGCTGCAGATCAACGACATAGACGTCTATTACGGAAGCATCCACGCCCTGCGCTCTCTGTCGCTGGAAGTGAAGGAAGGCAGCATCGTCACCCTTATCGGGGCCAACGGTGCGGGCAAGAGCACCACTTTAAAAAGCATCTCCGGCCTGCTCCGGCCCAAAAACGGCGACATCATCTATAAAGGCCAAAGCATCGCCAAGACCGCGCCCGATAAAATAGTGGGTCTGGGCATTTCGCAGGTACCGGAGGGAAGGCGGGTCTTCCCCCAGATGAGCGTGATGGAAAATCTGGAAATGGGCGCTTACCTGCGCCGGGATAAAACCAACCTCCTGAACGATATGCGCGGCGTTTTCGACCGCTTTCCCCGGCTGGAGGAGCGCAAAAAACAGCTGGCCGGCACCCTGTCCGGCGGCGAACAGCAAATGCTGGCCATCGGGCGCGCCCTGATGAGCCGCCCGGAGCTGTTGCTGATGGATGAACCCTCTATGGGGCTGGCTCCGTTGCTGGTTCAGGAGATATTCAAAATCATCCGCGAGATAAACCGCGCCGGCACCACCATCCTGCTGGTGGAGCAAAATGCCAGCATGGCCCTGTCCATCGCCGATTCCGCCTACGTGCTGGAGACCGGGCGCATCGTATTGCAGGGCCCGGCCGCCGCATTGGCTCAAAGCCCCGATGTGCAGAAAGCCTATCTGGGAGGATAGAAAGGAAGGAACGCCCATGAGAGTAAGAGACCGCATGACCGCCCATCCCCGCACCATCGACTATTATCAGAGCATCCGCGACGCCCGCGACCTGATGACGGAGACCGGATGCCGCCGCTTGCCGGTGATGAAGGACGGCAAGCTGGTGGGGCTGGTCACCAACATCGACCTGTCGCGGGCCACTCCCTCCAACGCCACCACCTTGAGCATGCACGAGCTCAACTACCTGTTGGCGCGCGTTGACGTACACGAGGCCCTACCGCCCCGGCAGCAGCTCATCACCATCGGCCCCGACGACTACGTCGAGAGCGCCGCCCGCTTGATGCGCGAACACTCCATCGGTGGCCTGCCGGTGGTGGAAAACGGCGCCCTGGTAGGCATCATCACCGAAACCGATATCTTCGATGCCTTCATCGACATCCTGGGCGTGCGCAGCGAGCACACCCGCATCGATTTTTACATCAAAGACCATCCCGGTACGGTGGCTGAGATCACCGGCCTGTTTGGCCGCAAGAACCTGAATATAACCAACTCCGTACTCTTTTTCGACGACCGCGCCCAGCGCTACAAACTGATCCTGCGCATAGCCGGCGGCGGCTGCGAAGAAGTGCTGGCCGAGTTGCGCGCCATGGGCTACCAGCCCGAATCCGTATTTATTTCCGGCGACACCCCGGCTCGAAATTAATGTTGCCGGCGCATCAGCTTTGACTAAGCGATGCCAACTGTGGTAATATCGCAATGGCATACTATAAATGGGGGCGGATCGGTCCTGGTGGGCCGCCCGGGCTTCAAACCCGGTTGAGCCGTAGTGATCCTGCGGTTGGTGTGTTCGATTCGCACACGCTCCCGCCAATTTTACCTTGGCGCACATGCGCCGGCACGCCTGAACTTTGCCCCGCGCGCGGCTTGCTCCCCCCTGACCGACCACACCCCCCGACGATATGTATCGTCGGGTATTTTTATCAGCCCCCATAAGCGGCGGGTCCCGGAGGAAAGAAACTGACAACTGACACTATTTGGTGTATAATCAGGAAAAGCATGCCCGTGGTCAAGGAGCTGATAAATCATGAACCCGGTGGATATCATCGTGCTGGTCATCATCGCGCTGAGCCTCGCGCTGGGCTGGCGCAAAGGCTTCATCAGCGCGCTCTCCGGTATCATCGCGCTCATCGGCGCGGTGTGGCTGGCTTGGCGCAACAAACTGGCGGTCTATGTATTTTTGCAGGAGCGCTTTCAGTTGGCGGAAAATCTCTCCGCCAAGCTGGGCGAGGCAGTTCCGCTGCTGGCCTACAATCCCGCCGTCCATCCCGAATACGCCGACGCCGGCGCGGGGGCTTTCTGGCTGGCAAGCGGCGCTTCCCTGCCGGTCACCTTGCTGGATTCCTCACTACTGCAATTCCTGAACGGCCTCACCCCGGCCGAATATCTGGCCGGCAAGCTGACGCTGGCCTTGTCCCTCCTGCTCATCTTCGTGCTGGCCTACATACTGCTGCGGGCCGCTTTCTGGGCGCTGAACCTGCTGTTTAGCTTTGGCCCCTTGAGTATCCCCAACCGCCTCCTCGGCGGGGCCTTAGGCCTGCTGAAGGGCGCCTTGCTAGTGTGGATCCTGCTGCTGTTGAGCAGTCCCTTTTTGGAATTCGCCAGCTATCGGGGCGCGGAGTGGCCCGACCGCGCTGCGACGATGATAGAGGAATCGTCGGTGCTGAGCCGCTTCGACGATACCAGCGCCGCGCTGATGGAATGGCTGGCACAGCGGGCATAGCCGCCCCCCAATGGCTCATAATAGCTATATAAGCATCATACGAGGAGGAAATGTTATGGCAAAGAAGGATACCCCCGCAGCAAAAAAGGAGGAAGCGGTCAAAAACAACTGGAGCCTGTTGGCGGGCAAGGAACTGGATGCCGCGCTGGCCTTCAGCGACGGCTATATCGATTTTCTGAACCAGGGCAAAACCGAGCGCGAGGCGGCGCGCTTCATTGAACGGGCCGCGCGCCAGACCGGATTCAAGCCCTTGAGCGAGCTGAAATCCGCCGCCCCTGGTGCCAAGATACTGCTCTCCCACAAGGGCAAGGCGGTAGCGCTGGCGGTGCTGGGCAAAAATCCGCTCACCGCAGGCATGAACCTGGTGGCTTCCCATATCGATGCTCCCCGCCTGGACCTCAAGGGCAACCCGTTGTATGAGGACGAGGAGCTCGCCCTGCTGAAGACCCATTACTACGGCGGCATCAAGAAATACCAGTGGGTGACCATCCCGCTGGCCCTGCACGGCGTGGTGGCGAAAAAGGACGGCTCACTGGTGGAAATAACCATCGGCGAAAAGCCGGGGGATCCGGTTTTCACCATCAGCGACCTGCTGCCCCATCTGGCGCAGGACCAGATGGCCAAGACCATGGCCAAGGGCATTGAAGGCGAGGACCTAAACGTGCTGTTCGCCAGCCGGCCCTTGCCCAAAGCCGAAGGCCCGGCGGTAAAGGCGCACGCGCTGGAGCTATTACAGCGGGAATATGGCATTGGGGAAGAGGACTTTACCAGCGCCGAGCTGGAGATTGTGCCTGCCTTTCCCGCCCGCCACGTGGGTTTCGACCGCAGCATGGTCGGCGGCTACGGGCAGGACGATCGCGTGTGCGCCTGGACCTCGCTGCAAGCTATATTGGAGGTAAAAAAGCCGGCAAAGACCGCATTGTGCGTATTCGTGGACAAAGAGGAAATCGGCAGCGCCGGCAATACCGGCCTGCAATCGCTGCTGCTGGAAAACCTGACCGCCCAACTGCTACGCTTCACCGGCAGCACCGACTATTACGACGTGCGGCAGGCATTGACTAATTCCTGCGCCCTGTCGGCGGATGTCAATTCTGCGGTGGACACCAACTACCCGTCGGTATTTGAAAAACGCAATAACAGTTTCTTAAACCGGGGCATGGCCCTGACCAAATATACCGGCTCGCGCGGCAAATCCGGCGCCAGCGACGCCAACCCCGAATTCATCGCTACCTTACGCAAACTGTTCGATGACGCCGGCGTCCGCTGGCAGGTGGGTGAGTTAGGCAAGGTGGATATCGGCGGCGGCGGCACCGTCGCCCAGTATATAGCGTATTTTGGCCTGGAGGTTGTGGACTGCGGCGTTCCCGTGATGAGCATGCATGCCCCCTTCGAGGTCACTGCCAAAAGCGACATCTATATGACCTACAAGGCCTATAAGGCCTTTTTACAGAACTATACCGGGAACGCGAGCCGCAATTAGTTCCGCTCGCATTCCCGCGCGAAAGTAGGGATCAATGTGACCACCATCGAACCGGCCGCCCTGCGGCTCACCGAAATGGTGCGCGCCGCCGGTTGAGCGGCTAAACTGGGGCCGGGGGCCCTGGAGGATATTTTGCAAGGGCTTGAGCTGCCTGCCGATCACCGCTTGCTAGTAGGGCTGGAGCGGCGCGACGACGCGGGCGTTTATCGCCTAAATGACGAGGTCGCCCTCATCCAGACCGTGGATTTTTTCACCCCCATGATGGACGACCCGTATGCTTTCGGGCAGATTGCCGCAGTAAACGCCCTTAACGATATCTACGCCATGGGCGGCCAGCCCCTGCTGGCCATGAATCTGGTCATGTTCCCTCAATGCGGGGACTTCAATCTGTTGCGGGAAATACTGGCCGGGGGCCTGAGCAAGATCAAAGAAGCCGGCGCCCTGCTGGTAGGGGGCCACAGCGTGGATGACAACGAGCCCAAATACGGCCTGTCCGTGACCGGGTTGGTACACCCCGCCAAAATGCTCAGCAACAGCGGCGCACAGCCCGGGGACAGGCTATGGCTCACCAAGCCTCTGGGCAGCGGCGTAATCAGCACCGCCATCAAAGCCGACATGGCAGATCCCCGCTCCGTGACCGAGGCGCAGGAAGTCATGACCAC
>JAUNBV010000059.1:0-2672 GCA_030526885.1 Syntrophomonadaceae bacterium | reverse complement strand
TTACCGGCTTTGGCCTGTTGGGGCACTGCTATGAACTGAGTGCCGCTTCCGGCGTAAGCGCTGAGCTTTTTACCGCTGGGCTGCCCTTCATCCACGGCGTACACGACGCCGCGGGCCTCGGCCTGTTGCCGGCCGGAGCCTACGTCAACCGCGATCATTTTATCGGCCATATCGACGGCGCTGACGTCGAGCCCGACCTGATCGACCTGTTATTTAGCCCCGAAACCGCCGGCGGCTTGTTGATATCCGTAGCCGCCGACAAATCCGAAGCTCTTGACCGGGCGTTGCAAAGCCGTGCTTGCCTAGCCGTCGAAGTGGGCCGCATAACGGAAAAATTCCCGCACGCCATCAAGCTGCGGCCATAAAGGAGCCACCTTAATGATGCGCAAGGAATTCGCACTGGGCGACATCGTAAAAATGAAAAAGCCGCACCCCTGCGGCAGCTTTGAGTGGAAAGTGACCCGCATGGGCGCCGACATCAAGATATGTTGTCAGGGCTGCGCCCGCGTGGTGATGCTGCCCCGCTCCGATTTCGAGCGCCGCATGATAAAGGTGGTGCGCAGCCACACGGACGATGTTTAACGCTTAAAGCGTTAGGGCCTATTCCCGGGGCGCGGGTCCGTTTTTCCATGGCAGCACCGTTTTGGTGACCCGCCCCGCCGCCAGCAGCGTGCCCTCATGGTTGAACACCTCCGCGTCCACGAACACCAGCCGGCGTCCGGCCTTCAACAGCTCGGCCCGCGCCACCAGTTCACTGCCGGGAACTATGCCCTGGGCCGCCAATACCGACACATTGATGTCGCTGGTCACCAGCAACTGCTTCCCTTTAAGCACGCTCCATGCGGCTGCAAAAGCTGCCAGATCGCACAGCGTATAATAAAATCCGCCGTGTACCATGCCCGCCAAATTGATAAGGTGCTCCTTTACCGGCACCCGGATCTCGGCTTTGCCATCCTCGGCCATCGTGACCTCAAAATCGATAAACTGATGGTACGGGATGTGACGAAATCCTTCATTAAAAAGCCGCAGTTCCTCCCGTGTAGTCATGCCCCCGCCTTCTTTCCCACATCTTTCGCTATACATTATAGCTTCGGCACGCCGAACCCACAAGATTCCCTCTTGAAAAACTATTTGCATCATCTTCCGCTTCATGTTATAATCCGTTGCATATCCCTGCTCCGAAAAGCATATCGGAGCCGTGTCGCCGGTAGCGCAAACACGTGTTTTGAGACGATTTTGGCGGCATAAGTCCAAAGGGAGGAGGTGTGACAATGCGCGAATATGAAATGATGTTTATCATCAAACCCGACGCCAGCGAAGAAGCCATTGCGGATATCAAAGAACGCCTGCAAGGCATCATCGCGTCCTTCGGCGGCGAGTTCGTGGAAGAGGTCGGCGGATGGGGCAAAAGGCGCATGGCGTACAAAATCCAGGATTATCAGGAAGGAATTTATTCCCTGTGGAATTTCAAGGGCGAAGCCGAAACTGTGGCCGAGCTCGACCGGGTAATAAAGATCACCGATGTCTTGATGCGCCATATCATTGTCCGTACAGACGAAAAATAGCCTTGAGGCGATTGGTCTGAAAGCAAGGGGGGAGCGAAAATGTTAAATCGTATAATTTTGATTGGACGTTTAACAAGGGATCCCGAACTGAGATACACCGCCAACGGGACCGCGGTGGCGACATTCACTTTAGCCGTTGATCGCCGCTATAACCGGGATGAGACCGACTTTATCGACATCGTAGTGTGGAGAGGTCTGGCCGAAAACTGTGCCAAATACCTGGGCAAAGGCCGTCTGGCCGCGGTCGAGGGCCGCTTGCAGATTCGCAGCTACGAGGCTCAGGACGGGCAGAAACGCAAGGTGGCAGAAGTTGTTGCCGACGAAGTGCGTTTTCTGGATAAAGGTACCGGTTCCGGCGGGGGGGCTCCCTCGCCTACCCGCGCGCGAGATGACGATGAATGGGCTGATCTGGGCCGCGAAGTGAGCCTTGAGGATATTGATATCACCGCTTCCGGCGATGACGACGAGGTTCCGTTCTAGACCGCCCCGACACTCCGACCATGACCAAAAAGGCTTATACGTAATACGGGTCTATCATAAATATAGGAGGTTTAGGCCATGAAACGGGAAAAGAGAAAAAAGAGACGGCAGTGTAATTTCTGTGCCGATAAAATGGAAGTCATCGATTACAAGGACGTAGTGCGCCTGCGCCGATATATTACCGAGCGCGGCAAGATTCTACCCCGCCGCATCACCGGCAACTGCGCCGCCCATCAGCGTCAGCTCACCACGGCGGTGAAACGGGCGCGGGTGATGGCTCTGCTGCCCTATACTTCCGAATAGCTCCGGCTTTAAGGAGCCCGGTTTCGCCAAGCTGCTCCCCTGCGGGGGCGGCTTTTTCTTCCACTGGCGACGCCGCGCAGTACTGTATACATGGTAGCGGCCAAGCAATATCATATTGACGCCTATTGCGTGCTAAACTATACTTAAATGACCGCCCTTTTACGGAATTATCCGGGCGGCACCGTTAAGGAGACATTGATACCGGTGGAGCAACGTATCGCAGAAGCCTATATCGGGGAATATGCCAGCGGCAAAAGCGAGATCTCCATCAACCGCGCGCTGCAACTAAAGGATTGGGGGCGGCGGGTAACACTGGTGGATCTG
>JAUNBV010000206.1 GCA_030526885.1 Syntrophomonadaceae bacterium | reverse complement strand
AACATGCTGCATACGCCCTCGACTTTTGCGCCCGCCACGTTCTTGCCGGTATCCAAAACAATGATGCTCTTTTTGCGGTCCACAATGGTAAGGTTGCCAAAGTCATCAAATACACCCACGTCACCGGTGCGGAAATAGCCGTCCGGGGTAAAGGCTTCTTTGGTGGCCTCTTCATTCTTCCAATACTTATCGATAACGCACCAGCCACGCTTGACCAGGATCTCGCCATCCTCATCCAGTTTGATATCAGCGTCATCGAAAGCCGGCCCCACCGAGCCGATCTTCACTGCGTTCGGGCGGGTATGGAACAGCCCGGATGCCGTTTCCGTCAGACCATAGCCATTGGTGACGCCAAAGCCCATGCCGATAAATTTACGGTGCAGTTCCGGCTCCAAATAGGCTCCGCCCACACACAGATCCCACAGCTGTCCGCCGAAAACCTGATGCAACCGATAGTAAGCGCCATTGTAAGCAGCTTCCCACTGAGCCTTAAGTTCGGGGTCCTTCTTCTCCAGCTGTTCGGCAATGGGAACGGTAGTGTCAATAAAGCCGTTTTCATCCTCCAGCGCGTATGATGCCTTCATTGCGATATCCATAGCCCAGTCCCAGGCCGCCTTGCCGGCTTCGGTGGCGCTTACCGCCTGCTGCATCCCTAAGTAGATGCGGGAAAGCAAACGCGGCACGAACATCACCCAGGTGGGACGAATAACCTGGAAGTCCGCTAAAATCGTGGCCGGCGAGGAAAATCCTATCATGCCGCCGTTACATAAGGGACCGTAATAATCGTCCACCTTGGCCAATATGTGTGATAGCGGCAGTACGCACATAGTTTTTAGATTGTAGGTTTCCGGATGGCCGTGTTGGGCCATATGCTTATACCCGCCGTAGGCCGCGTGCAACACGCCGCCGTGAGAGACCATAGCGCCCTTTAAAACCCCGGTTGTGCCGGAGGTATACACCATGCTAAGAGGGCTTTCCTTGGTCAGCGCCGCCTGCCGGGCCTTCATCTCATCGTACAGCTCGCCGCGGGCGGCATTACCCATTTCCATCAACTCATCCAGCCCGAATATGTCCACTCCATTGCCGGTAAATCCCTTTTCCAGACAGAAATAATACTTTACTCCCGGCATTTGCCGGCTATACTTCAGCATTTCAAACAGAATCTTCTTGGTTCCGGCGAAACAGCCCTTCATTTGGCTGTGGTTAGCGATAAAGATGGTATCTTCCTCACCCAGTGTGGGATAGATGGATACGGACGGACAGCCGGCAAAAATTATGCCCAGGTCGGCCCAGGTCCAGTAAGCGCTGGTGGCGCTTTTGATTCCCGCCAAATCGCCCGTCTTAAAACCAAGTTTCATCAGGCCCAGGGCCACGTTTTCAGCGATTACCGACAATTCATAATATGAAATCGTTACCCATTTCCCATTTTCTTGAAACATATTTACCGGCCGACCGGCAAAGGCGGCGGTGCGGTCATAGACCAGTTGTGGTATGGTGTTGGTTTGTTCCCAAAAAGATTCGATCATGGCTGTATTCATACTTCATCCTCCATTCGATTTTGTATTTCCCTATATGATCGTTTACAAAATGCCCCGGTGTCACCTCCCCATTATATGTTTCCGTATTGCGCAGCATCCGCGCTGTCACATCACATCCCAATAAAATGGCTTCCATTTCAAAATTATATGACGATTTAATTATACCTAATTTCTGGTTATAACGCCAGTCCTATTATTAATCCGGGCATGATTGTGCTTGAGCCTTAAGCCTTGATATTAAGCGCCTCCAGCATCTGTGTCGCCATTGCGTCTTTCCCACAGCGACGGCGGTGCAAGATTTCAAGCTTATCCAGGTCCTTGAGCGGGGCGGGAATGGGA
>JAUNBV010000205.1 GCA_030526885.1 Syntrophomonadaceae bacterium | reverse complement strand
ATAATACCGACGCTAAAAAGACTATTGGAATAAACCTCGGCGGTCGGCGCGGTGATGCTGTTTTCGCCCTTCAAATGGATATTCAGATCGCAGGAAGAATTTGGATTACCTATAGCGCTGCCTGCGATATAGATGCCGTAGGCTGCCTCCGCACCAGTACTAAATGTGAGCTCATCAGTGGAATCAGGCGCGATGGTCACGCTGTTCAGGGTCAGGGTGTTGCTGGCCGGGTCATAGCAGATATTGTGATCAGCCTCGGTGCCCTCAGCTATCGTTTTGTCGTCATCCGACATCCGCCAATAGGTGACGTTATCGCCATTGACCAGGTTCTGCCCGGCGATGTAGATATAGGTCGGATTGTCAGCCGCCAGCGCCGTCGCAGACAGGGCGAAAAGCATCGCCAGCGCCAGGCACAGGCAGAGCAAAATTGATAACAGCCGGGGTTTGGTTCTTTTCATGATCAGATCTCCTCCTTGTTGGTTGCATCATTTGACCGGCGGTCACAGAGCTCTAAGCTGAAAACTGCCGGCAGGGAATAGCACAGCGGAAGCCAAACGAAGTATTTACTATAGACCATGGCGGCGTCGCCGCTGCCGAAGCACCAGCCCGCCAGCAACGCCAGCTCCAGGAGGGCGAATATCGCCGTCAGCGCCATAAAGCCGCTGGGCCGGGCGCGCTGTTTGCCAAATCTCATCCTGTGTTCATCCCCCCTCGAGCTGCCCGCTACAACATTCTTTCCGTTCTGTTGTAGACCGCCCGTTTTGAGGCGGCCAAAACGGGGGATATTGCCGCAGCGCCGGGGGGCCGGAGGCGGCGCTTGATGAAAAAAGCACACAGCAAACAGGCGGGGCCAAGGCGCGGAAGCCGTCCCGCCTTTTTAAGCTGCTATAATGCTAAAAAGCCCTTGCTATTCTGGGGAATTATATGTATAATACTAGAATGAAGCTATATGCTCTGCCGTCTGTCTACAACAGAACGGAAATTATGTGACCACCAGGCCCAGCCGCGCCATTTGCCGTCGGTGGGCCGCGCCGCTTTCCGCGGTGTAGATGCGGGTGGTGCTCAGGCTGGCGTGGCCCAGGATATCCGCCAGCCGCGACAGGTCTTTTTCCAGGGAATAGAACGTCCAGGCGAACAGGTGGCGCAGGTTATGGGGAAAGACCTTGCCCGGCGCGACCCCGGCGCTCTCGCACAGGGCTTTCATGTCCCGCCAGATATTGGAGCGGTCTAAAGGCTTGCCGCTTCGACTGACGAACACCGCTCCGGCGGTGATTTTTTGTTTATGGAGATAGTCACGCAGCAGGCGGCGCAGCTTGTCCGGCAGGAACACGATGCGGCGCTTGCCCTTGTTGGCGAGCTCCGCCCGGCCGGCGGCCACGGCTTCCACGGTGATAAAGCGCAGCTCAGACACGCGGATGCCGGTGGCGCAGATGGTCTGGATGAGCAGGGACAGGCGCTGGTTGCCCTGCATTCTGGCGGCGTTGACCAGGCGGATATACTCGTCGCGGGATAGCTCCCGGCCCTCGTCGCGGAACAGGGCTTTTTGCAGCTTCAGCGGCTTGACGCACAGCGCCTGCCAGCCCAGGAAGCGCAGGCAGCCGTTGGCCGCGGCCAGCATGGAATTGACCGAGGCCGGGGCGTGGTCTGCCGTGAGCTGCGCTTTCCACTCTATCAGCGCCGCTTTTGTCAGCGGCCGGCCGGCGAGGAAGTCCAGCAGGGCGCTGAGGTCGCGGACATACTTGTGGACGGTGGCCGCCGCCCGCTCCTCCTCCCGGAGATGGGCGGCGTAGCTGGCGATCTGCGCGGCGGTCAGGGTATGGGTCGTTGTGGGCGTTTCAATCCGAGTATAGGTCGTTTCGATCATAACGGTAGCCTCCTTATGGGTATTACCGTTATTGTACCG
>JAUNBV010000204.1:306-1908 GCA_030526885.1 Syntrophomonadaceae bacterium | reverse complement strand
AATAGACCGTCATCACATAGCCGTTCTCCGTCACCGCGTGCAGGCGGTAGCTGCCCAGTATGGTGGTGAATTGCAGAAATGCGCGGGGCGCTCCGGCCTCATCCTGGCCGTACAGCATCTGATGGGCCCATTGCCTTAGCGTGCTGTCCCGGGAGGGGAACTTGCCCAGCACCGCATAAATATCGTCGCCGATATATATGCCGCGCGGCAGCGGATCAAAGCAGCTTTCCGCCGCCGTGATATTCAGCAGGTAAAAGTTGCCGTCACGGGGTAGCGGGTAATCCGCGCTGAAGGAATCATCAATCTGATAGAACCCGTAATGAATTCCGTCCTTGAGTATGGACCTGACCCCCGGCGCGTTATCGATTACCTCCTCAGGCTCGCCGATAAGCGCCAACGCCTCATCCTCGGTCATGCCCGGCCGCACTCCGTCCGCCGTCATCACTTCATAATCGGCCAAGCGGGAACCGGGATCATACACCATGACCGGGGCAATATCGCTGAAGGAACGCTTGAGCGAGGCCAATATCCGATTCCAGCTATTGGCAAACTCCTCCGGGGTATCCGCGTCGGCGTACTCAACGCGCCCCATCTCGATGAGGGCGCCGTCTTTAACGGTGTATATCATTTCCCGCGTCAGCCACTCCCCTTGCCCCACATCGTCCGCCGAGGCCGCGGCGCCATCCACGATCCTGGCCATGCGCGTCCTGCGGGCCATCTCGGTGAGCTGCCCGTTCAGGTAAGCATATACGCTGTCGCTGCTCTCCGCATTGCCGGGGGTATGGCTAAAAACCAGCTTGTTTTCCGCATCGAAAACCGGGTTGCCCAGTTGTTCCAGGGCCACGTCCCGGACGAAGCCGCCGCTTTCCGGCTCAAAAACAAAGCAGGAACAGCGATAAAACACGCCGCCGCCCTCGCGCGCGATACGAAAATCGGGATAGCCATCAAAATTTATATCCTCGGCGGTGAAGGCGTTATCCTTCCATGCGTTGACATAATCGACCTCAAACGTCTGCACCGGCGTTGCCGGTTCAGCCTCCCGATACACGTCGATGCTCCACTTGGGCCCCGCCCCGGCGGCGGTGATTATTTCCGGCACAATTATATAATTGCCCGCTTCATGCATATTTAGCGTATATCCGGCAACATCCGCGCCGGCCGTGTCCTGCTCCGCCCCGCACCCGCATGCCGCCACCGCCAGCACCAGCAACAGCGCCACCGCTTTAATCCTCAACATTATATACTGCTCCCCCACGGTGATTATAAAACGGCAGCGAGCGCAAAAAGCCCGCCGCCCTAAAATATAGTAAAACATAATCCAACAAAAAGTAAGTCTTTTAAAAAAATTTTGCGGGGGTGCAATAAAATACCATGCTCAATGGTTATAGGTTTAAACGCCCATTTAAAAACAAAAATTTTAAAACGAAAGCGAGGAAAAAATTATGTCAATGAACACCGCCGCCACCCCGAAGAAGAACGCCGTTATCGGCATCGTTGCGGCCATCGCCGCGCTGGCGCTGTGCCTGGTAACCTACCTGGCCGTGCTGCCCGCCCACTACCTCTTGTTGGACGTCAACCCCAGCGTAGCGCTGGAAACCAACC
>JAUNBV010000204.1:0-288 GCA_030526885.1 Syntrophomonadaceae bacterium | reverse complement strand
GACGATCGCGATCTGGACGACGTGATCGAAGACATAGTAGACCGCATGATTCTGATGGGCTATCTCACCCCCGAAAACAACGATGTACTTATAACCGTGAAGGATGGCAAAGCCTCCGCCGAACTGTTGGCTCAGACCAACGCCCAAGTCGCCTCTTATCTGGAATACCGTAAGCTCGACACCACCGTGCGCAGCCAGTTAGTGGCCATGGACGAAGAACTGGTGAGAACCGCCGAAGCCCTCAATATTTCGCCCGGCAAAATGGCTATTATCGACGCCCTGGTGCAA
>JAUNBV010000058.1 GCA_030526885.1 Syntrophomonadaceae bacterium | reverse complement strand
GGCAAAGCCCAAGAGCTTAGCCAGAAATATCATGGCCGCCACCCCGATAAAATTCTTTCCCGTAGAGGCCGACAAAGCCTCGGCCTCCTCGCCGTCCTGAATAGGCAAGGGGGAGGTGATGGCGTCATCTTCGGCCTTATCTTGCTCCCGGCGGTTTTGGCCCTGCACCAGCTCCAGCGCCAGCCGGGCGTTTTCATCCGCCTGCTCCCGCATATCGAGCGCCCATTGCCGCAGGACATCGCGCTGGCTGCCTCCCGCCAGCAGGGGCTCCAGCTGCGCCTGCATGGCCTCGTGTTCCAGGGCCAGCGGGGTTTGATGCAGATTATGCAGGAAAGCCTCCACCTTGGGGTCGTAGGCGATGCCGCCCACCGGCACCCCCTGGGAGGCGGCGAAAATCAGGGCATGCAGGCGCATACCGATCATCAGGTCCAAATGCGAGATTAAAGCCAGATGTTCGCGGCTGCCCAGCTTTTGCTCCAGAATGCGGGCCGGCTGCCGCATCAAGGCTTCCACCCGGCGCGCCTCCTCCAAATCCTCCGGCCAGTCCATAGCGATAAATAATATTTCGTAACCACGCGCGGCCAGCTCATCAAGACACAGCGCCAGCTCCGGCTGATAGCCGTCCAGCGGCGCCCAATGCCGCACCGCCACCCCCACGGCGGGGAACTCCAGCGCGTCCAGCAGTTCCCGTACCGCCGGGTCGTCATCATCGGCGGCGTCCAGCGAAAACACCGGGTCCGCCGTCACCCGCATGGGCGGGCGCGTGACCCCCAATTCCAGCAAATATTCGCGGGAAGCGTCGTCCCGCAGCGTTATCATATCCACCCGGTTGGCTACCAGCCGCATCAGCAGGCGGCTGAAGGGGCGGTTGATGGGCCCCACGCCCTGGGCGTAGAAAATCACCGGCTTGCGGAACAGCTTGGCCAGGCTCACCACACTAATATAATAAGGAAGCGAACGCCAGCTGCTCACATCCTGGAAGATGCTTCCGCCGCCGCTGATGAGAAGGTCGGTATTCCACAGCTCGCGCCACACCGCGATGGGGCTCATGTAATACACCGCGCTCAAGCCGTGCAGTTCCTCCGTGCGCTCCGGCGCGCCGGAAAATACTACCAGCTCCGCTTCCGGCGCCAGCGCGTGCAAAGCCCCGCTGATAGCCATCAGCAGCGCTTCATCCCCGGCATTGTCAAAGCCGTAATATCCGGACAGTACTATTTTCATCCCCCAATGACCCTTTCGCCAGTGCCTGCTATGTAAGCAAGTACGAAATTACATCGTATTTATTGCAATAAAATGCAGGCAAAAATCCGCCCCGAAGGGTATGTGCCCATAATACGGTAAAATTGCCGACAATACAACTGAAATGATGTATGGACAAGCAAAATAAGCGGTGATAAAATTAGTCAGGAGCCGACACAGCGGGAGAGGATTTGACTTATTTGGCATCGATGAGCACCTTACAACCAGCTCTGGCGGTGGCAGCAGCTTTTCTGCTGGCGCTGCTCAGCACCCCTCTGGTTATCCGCCTGGCGCGTCGGGTGAACGCGGTAGATCGGCCCGACGACCGCAAAGTTCATCAGACCGCCATGCCCCGCATCGGCGGCTGCGCCCTTTTCCTGGCCTTTATCATCCCCGCAGTCTTTATCCTTAAGGCCCCGGCCCCCCTTAGCGGCATCGTACTCGGCGGCATCATCATATTTATTGTGGGCCTACTGGACGACATTTATCAAATATCCCCCTGGCTGAAACTGCTGGGCCAGTGCTTGGCGGCGGTAGTGGCCATGTCCTTTGGCGTGATAGTATATTTTGTCACTAATCCTTTTGAAGGAATCTTTGTGCTGGGCAATCTGGCCCTGCCCCTGACCTTTCTATGGATCGTGGGCATAACCAACGCCATCAACCTCATCGACGGGCTGGACGGGCTGGCCGCCGGCATTTCGGCTATCGCGGCGGCCACCATGGGCGTGGTGGCATTGATGCAGGGCGAGCCCCCGGTATTCATGATGTCCATGGTGCTGGTGGCCGCGGTGCTGGGCTTTTTACCCTATAACTTTTATCCCGCCAAAACCTTTATGGGTGACAGCGGCAGCAACTTTTTGGGCTTCGTGCTGGCCTGCCTGGCGGTTTGCGGCATGACCAAGAGCACCGCCGTAATATCGCTAATCATACCCATCATCGTTTTAGGCATACCCATACTGGACACCCTGTTTGCCATCGTGCGGCGGCTCAACAACCGCACCCCCATTTTCCGCCCCGATAAGGACCACCTGCATCACCGGCTGATGGCGTTGGGGCTGAGCCACCGCAGTACGGTACTGGTGATATATGTGGCCAGCGCCTTTTTCGGCGGGCTGGCCATCACCTTCAGCCACACCAATATGTCGCGCGTCAGCCTGCTGCTGGCCTTAGTACTGATAATAACTGTGGCCGTAGCCGAAAAAATCGGGCTGCGTACCGGCACCCGCCCCGAGCCGTCCCCGGTCCCTGAACCGGATGTAATCATTTATCGCCGCGAAGGAGAGGAAAAAGACTCGTTATGAAAATCGACGTTAAAGCATTGAAAGATAAACTGCTCGGCGCCCTCAGGCCGGCGGCGGATGATTCGGGGGCGCAGCCTATAGGCGGAGCGGACACCGCTAAAGACCGTAAAACCATGTACCGCAATATCCTGGTGGGGGCGCTGATCTTTATGCTATGTATGGGCGGCGGCATCCTGGGGATGCGGGCCTTGTTCGGCGAGCCCCCCGTCCCGGCAGACGAACCGGAACCCACGGAGGAGATCATCGAAGGCGAGCGCACCAACATCCTGTTCCTCGGCATGGACGCCCGCGCCGGGGAAACGGCTTCGCGCGCCGATACCATCATTCTGGCCTCCATCGACCCCGAGCTCAAGCGCGCGGCCATGATCTCCATCCCCCGCGACACCCGCGTCACCATCAACGGCGACCCCGATCAGAAGGTGAGTTTCGGCAATGTGTACGGCGGCACGGAACTGACCGTGAAGCTGGTGGAAAATATGATGAACGAGAAGATAGATTATTATGTTCAACTCGACTTCGAGGGCTTTGAACAGATAATCGACGTGCTGGGCGGGGTGACCATTGACGTGGAAGCCCGCAAATACAAGCCCGAGGAAGGCATCGACATTGAACCCGGCCTGCAAAAACTGAACGGGCACGACGCCCTGGGCTACGTGCGCTACCGTGATTACAACATGGGCGATATAGAGCGCACTACCGTGCAGCAGAAGTTTATCCAGGCCTTAAAAGACGAAGTGCTGCAAACCAAGACCATTGTAAAGCTCCCCAGCCTGGCGAGACAGGTGTACTCCCTGTCCGACACCAACATGACCACCGCTGACATGCTGGCCATGTCCAAATGGGTGAGCCTGTTTGAAGGCGATACCCTGATTGCCCAGACCCTGCCGGGGCACTTCCTGGACGTGCGCGACGAAAACGGCATCCTGCTCAATAGCTTCTGGCAAACCGATGACGAGGTAAACGGCAACCTGCTGGAGCAGTTGATGGCTGGCGAGACCGTGCCTATGCTGTTGCCGGCGTCGGAGGCGGACTCCCTTATCGTCGTGCCCAGCGAGCAACCGGCGGAAGAGGCCTACCAAGTCGATATCCCCGTGCTGGAAGAAGATGATGAAACGGTTTCGCCCCAAGACACTGACTTAGACGGTGAAACCGGCGATGACTATGACAGCGAAGCAGGCGGGGAGCAGCCCCCCGCTGCCGACGAACGCCCTATCGACATCCCCCCGCTGGACCAAGACGCAGAGCCGCCAAGCCCTGAATCCCCGGTTACCGCTGAACCACCCGTCATCCCTGAAACCCTGTCGCCCTTTGAACGTCCCTCCGGCGGACCTCCGGCTGATAGCGGAATCTAAACGGGCCGGTCACAATCGCGTGTAACAACGCCTGATCAAAGAAAGGAAAGCAAATGAAAAGCAACGGTATTATTGGTAAAGTGATCCTATTGACCATGATCGGCCTGTTGGTTTTAGGCCTTGGGCAGCAGGAGGCTTCAGCCGCGACCGCTGCCGTCAATGCCGCCAGCGTCAACGTGCGCTCCGGCCCCGGCACCGACTATGACATCATGGACGGGCTGACCCACGACACCCGGGTCGAGATACTGCAAGTACAGGGCGATTGGAGCCAGGTGCGTTACGGCGGACAGCAGGGCTGGATCAAGAGCGAATACCTGCAGCCCGATATCGAGCTTATAGTCACCGGCGCCACCGTCAATCTGCGCAGCGGTCCCGGCACTACTTACGGCATTGCCGGCGAACTGGCCGCCGGGGATAAGCTGATACTGCTGGGAGTCAGCGGGGAATGGTACAAAGTGCGCGACGCGCAGGAGCGCGAAGGTTACATATTTGCCGAGCTGGCCGCGAGAGTGGACACGCCCGCCGCACCGGCGACGCCCCCTGCGCCCCCCGCCACTACCGGCAACGATCCCTCCTTTGGCACCATAAGCTCCGGCAGCGCGGTCAACGTGCGCAGCGGCCCCGGCACCGACTATGACGCGATGGGACGCCTCACCCCCGGCACCGACTATCCGCTGCTGGGAGATCAGGACGACTGGTACCGCATCCGGTTTGACGGCAGCGAAAACGCCTGGGTGGCCTCTTGGCTGGTGGAGAGGGCCGAACCCCTGGCCGACCCCGCCGCCAGCGGCGATATCACCGTGCTGCTCAACGGCCAGGCCATGAGTTTTGAAGTAGCCCCCATCATTGAAAACGGACGCACCTTGGTGCCCCTGCGCGCCATTTTTGAAGCCCTGGGCGCCACCGTGAGCTGGGATGAAGCTACCCGCACCGTAACCGCAGCCAAAGGCGAAACCGTAATCGTTTTGCCCATCGGCTCCCTCAGCCCCACCGTGAACGGCGTAGCGTACCCGCTGGACACCGCCGCCACCATCGTCAATGACCGCACCCTGGCCCCGCTGCGCTTTGTCGGCGAAGCCTTGGGCTCCACCGTGAGCTGGGACGACGCCACCCGCACCGTTGACATCAATATGACCGAAAACGCGCTGCCCGCACAGGTGATCGTGCGTGACAACGGCGCCAGCCTGCGCAACGGACCCGGCGGCGACTATGATAAGCTGGGCGAAGCCAATGCCGGCGAAGAGCTGGCCGTCATCGCGCAGCGCGACGGCTGGTACCAGATCAGCCGCGAAGGCGAGCTGATGTGGATAGCCTCCTGGCTGGCAGACGCCGTGTATGCGGCGGTGACGGAGGCCCCGGATGATGAAGAACTGTCCCCCGAGGAACAGGCCGAATCCGACACCCCCGCCGACAGCGCCCGCGGGCTTAACACCCGTGGGGATGAAAACGCCACCGTAGCTGCCGGCTTTTTGAGCATGTCGACCGCCGTGGACGCCAGCGGCTACCGCCTGGTGATGAAAGGTGGCGCGGCGCTGGACCCCGAAATCGAGGAGAGCAACGGCAACCGCAAGATAGTGATGACCTTTGCAGACGCACAAATCGAAGGCAATCGCGACGAGCTAGCCTTTTACATCGGCACAGGCAAAAACTCCCGCATCGAGATTTCCGGCCAGACCGTCGGCGCCACCACCTGGGTCACGATTGAAATGCCGCTGGCGTACGCCTATGACATCACCCGCGAAGCCGGCGATACCAAAGTAGTATTCACCATCCTGCCGCAGCTGTTACAGATCCAGAACGTAAAGCTCAACAACGGCAATCAGATATTGGAAGTAAAGGGCACTTCCGCCATGACCTATGAAGAAAAGCTGGACGACCATACCCTGACCGTGGAGCTGACCAACACCCTGCCCGGATTTGCCGAAAAACTATACAACATATCCGGGCGCGACCTGGCCGACACCCTGCTGGTGGAAGAAACCGAAGCCGGCGGCACCCTGCTCACCATCGAGCTGGGCAGCAAGGTCGCCGAATACATGATAATGAAGAATAGCGACGGCAACCGCATCAGCATCGCCCTGATCCACGTGGAGCAGATTATCAGCGAGACCCCCGGTTCCACCGAAGGCGTCATCGTATGGATCGACGCCGGGCATGGCGGCGCTGAACCCGGCTGTATCAGCGACCATACCGGAGTAAAGGAGAAGGACGTAAACCTGCCGGTGGCGCTGAAAGTACAGGAATTACTGGAACAGAGCGGGTTGAACGTGATGATGACCCGTACCGACGACTCCTATGTGTTGCTCAATGACCGCGCCGCGCTGGCCAACGCCGCCGGAGCCGATCTGTTCGTATCCATCCATGCCAACTCGGTGACCAGCTACGATCCGCACGGCACTCAGACCCATTATTATGCTTTTCCTGAGTACCCGGTGACGGCGGAGCAGGAATATGAACGCGCCCTGCTGGCCGAGTTGATTCAGGAATCCATGATAAAATACTGCGAGCGCAATGACCGTGGTGTGCGCAGCAGCCTGCGCGAGAGCAATCTCCTGGTGCTGCGCGAGACCGTCATGCCTTCCGTCCTGGTGGAAATGGCCTTCATGAGCAACCCGGAAGAGGCCGCCCTGCTGGTGGACAAAGATTTTCAGGAACTGGCCGCCCGCGCCATCGCCGAAGGCATCGAGAAGTATATTAAAATAATGCTGTAAACCCGCAGCGAGCGCTTCACACACGGCTTATCGGGTTACGTTTCAAACGGGCCGTTGTCGATGCAATGGGCCACACGGGACATGCTCTGTTTCATCCCAGCCTGCATGAACTTCTGGTGAAAGACCCGGTTGGTGTATTGAATTCAACGGGTTTCGGCAATGCACCTTTTTTAAACGAAATGCCCGATAGCGGGGGCTGCGCTTGCCAATCGCGGGAAACATCCTACACTGCACGCCCCTACCACCATCCCCGCCGCTTGATGCTAACTGCTATTTGCTATCCGCTGCGGGCGAAGCCCGCTAAACAGCGCTGTCACTTTTGACTAGAATAAAAATTCGTATAAAAAGTCGGGCCCGGGGATTTTCCCCGGGCCCGGTGGTCGTTTATGGCGTTGTGGTGGGCTTAAGCTTTAGGCTTTAAGCGGGTTGATTTAAGGCCTACTACCTTACGATAGCTACTACGTCCAGAGCACCCGTGGCACTAGTACCTTCTACGATGCCTCCAGCACCGTTATTGCCGAAGAGTATAACTTTGTCGCCCTGGGAGATACCGGATTTGTTCTCCAGCACCTTCTTGGCATCCTTGTCGTATACATCGAAGTATACCGTATCCGCATCCAAATCAAAAGTAGTGCCGCCAGAGACGGTCAACACATAACCGCTGATTTTGGTTACGGTGTAAGTCGTCATCGTAGCATTGAGTTGTCTCTCTGCACTGTAGTCATACAGCAAACTCTGAGTGATTACTTCGCCGCCATCCAGTACGTAACTGACAATGTCACCGGAGGCATAGCCGAAAGCAGCGCTGTAATTATCCCATACCAAGGCTTCCTGACCGACAAAGGTTATCCAGTCGTCGGCAGCATTGGATTTGCTGGCAAAGATACCGAAGAGGGTATCGCTGCTTAAGCCAGTCTGTTTAAGAACAATGTACTGCAAATCGCTGGAGGAGTTGGTCTTCCAGGCATAGATGTCAGTAGTGTTTTCAATGTTCTTCAGTTCTTTCCAGCCTAACGCCTTGTCGTTGTCGACATTGAAGACTACTACATCTTCTGCATTGTAGGACTTGCCAGCAATGGTTACTAAATTTTCATCGGTGTTGATGACTAAAGCAGCACCTGTAGTATCAGAGTTGTCTATAAACTCGATACGGCCCACAGTGCCGTCGGAAGCGAGACTGAAAGCTACTACCGCATTGGGATACGTTGTATTATAATAGGTAATCGCAGCCAGTACGTCATTGTTGGCGGCCAGGTTTTTAATCTTAGTGCTAGCCAAAGCTTCGTTTCCATCAAAAGTGGCCTTAATAAAGGTATCTTCGGTGATAGAATAGCTGTACTTCTCGCTGTCAGATTTCAAAATCTTGACGATAAGCACTTCGTCGCCAGCGCTGTTCAGGGTAGTGGCAGCATTAACGCTGGTGATAACGCCATAATTCTTGGTGCTTTCGCCTTCGGTGCCGAAGATCAGGCCGGCAACCATGCCGCTGGGGCTGGCCAGCAGAGTTACTTCGTCATCCCACAGATCGTTTTCGACAAAGGTGCCTGCGTCCACATTCTCCCACGTCTCGCCGCCGTCAAAGGATACGCGGGCGATGGGCATGGAATAGTCAGTCATCAGCATATAGGCGGGCAGATTGGCCTGAGTCATATTCCACTTGATATCGGCCACTTTTACTTTGGACACATATTCGCCATCTGTCAAACCGCCAATGCCTTGGTTTGCTAGGTATGCGGACATGCCCGCAGGAATGGAAGTGTATTCAGCGGCTTCCAGAGTGCCGGGGACTTTGGTGCTCTGAGCGATTACATAATAATCAACTCCGCGCACACCGTCCAGAATAACTACGGTATCCAGAGCCTGGATTTCTTCCAGTTCCACCGGAACGCCATCGCGCTGGACAAATATTTCCTTGTTGCGGAAATCGCCGGAGCTTACCGCATAACCGGTCTGTGCGACCGGAGCCGCATCTTCAAAGAAGTAGATGCGTTCTGCCGTTACGCGCTCCACGATGCCGGCGGTGGGGAACAGCCAGCTGCCGACCGCGGCAATTTCACCATTTCGGTTCAGCACCAGCTTGTAAACGTCGGAGGTGTCGTAAGTGCCTTCAGTAACTTTGGTGCCGGTGACTTCGAATTCAGGGGCGTTCACTCTATTATGCAGGCCAGCACTGGCACCAAACTGTACGAGCTGATTGGCATCTTTAATAAAACTTATTTTGCCTTTATCATAGTCAGATAAGTCAGCTTTACCGGAAGAGTCTACTTCAATCTCGTTATAGATGGTAAGGTTAGAGTAATCAATGGGTCCGATGACGCCATAAGGCTGTACGGAAATGCTGATAATTTTGTTATCTTTGTTGACGTCAAATTCTACAAAGTGTTCGTATACATCCAGAATAGAACCCCCGGAGAATACGCAGCTATCAGCAACTGCAAATGTTTCAACGGCGGCAACTTCATTCTGGTTGTCATTGGTGTACAATGCGACCTCAAGATTTACTTCGTCACCATTCATCTCGAAGTCATAGGCCAGAGCATTTTCAACAAAGAAAGTATCTTTGAAGCTGGTACCCAACAGTTTATATGCTACACCGTTGGGGTCTTTCTTATCTTCAAAGGTATTGTCGGAAGCCTTGTATTCAACCACGAAGCAGTTTAAGGTCTCGCTGGCCATGATGGCGACTTCGCCGCGAACCGCGGGCTGATTGGAGACAAATACCACGTCGTCCAGGATGTCCATGTTGGCAGCCTTGGATACGTAGTTGGAGGGCCATACGCCGGGCAGGTTGTCATTGTAGCCCAAGAGGCGCAGCAGCACGGTGATGACTTCGGCCTGGGTGATCTGACCCTCGGCGCCGAAGGAACCATCGGGATAGCCCTTCATAAAGCCCTGGGCGGAGGCTACATTGATCCAGCCGGATGCCCAGTGGTCAGTGGCTACGTCGGGATAGCCGGTGGCTACGCCCACCATACCGGCGGCTACATCCTGTAATCCGGCGGTGTAGACCGCGATCTTAGCAAATTCAGCGCGGGTGATGGTGTTGTCCGCGCCAAAGGTGCCGTCCGGATATCCTTCCAGGATGCCCAAGCCGGCCAGGCGATAGATGGCAGAAGCTTCTACCGTGTTAGCATCGACATCGGAAAATGTCTTGCTGGTGGTAGTAGCAGCCCCCGCGCTGCCGACGATGGTGAACATGAAGGTCACCAGCACGAGCAGCATGATCAGTTTATTGTGCTTTTTTAACATGTGTGTTTCTTCCTCCTTTTTTAAGTAAGTCAGATGATCGTGTCGGGGAACATCCCCATATGACACAGCGTTTAGGTGATCGTACCGGGTGGTACATCGGTTACATCTACCTTAGATGTTCGTACCGGCTGTCCCGGTACAGCGTGCAGGTAGTCAAAGCTGATTGACTGCACTCCCCCCTTTCGCATGGTCAGATCTCCACCGGCAAAACGCCGGGAAATCCCGAAAATATGGATGTTTGCAGTTTACGCTCCTGCCCTTATGTCAAATTGGGGACAAAGGGATAGTGCGTTCTGCTATGTGGTTAGACGACAGTTTCGCGCATTTGTTCCGGGTTTTGGGATTTTTTTAAAATTTTTATCCGGATTTTTTGTGGCGCTTCGGGGTGGCGCTTTGCAGCCGGCAAACGTGAGGTCACAAATCCATGCGCGGGAAATCAAGTTCATTCGCTAAAAAAGGAGCTTGGCCTCGCGGCTAAGCTCCTTTTCGTTTGGCGTTATCGCCAAAATTTATCTGCGTTATCTTCTTATGCGGATTACCAGGCGGACAAGGTCGTCAGAGCCGCGGTTTTCCAAGGCGGTTTCGGTCCAGATGATGATGGGGTCGCTGCGGAAGGTCCCGAATTCAGCTTTGGTCAGCGGTTCGTGGGCCCCGGATTTGTCGCTGGAGGCGTCAAAGAAGATAGTGTCTTCGTCGAGGCGCAGGGTGGTAGGGGTGGTGTTGGGCGCGGGGTCTATCACCAGTACGCTGCCGCTCAGTTTGTCCAGGGTGGCCCGGATGGCGGGGTAGTTGGGGTGGGTGGAGTCCTCGGAGTAGTCGTACAGCACGATATATTTATCTACTTCGCCGCCTTTCACGGTGTAGCGGAGGACGTCGCCGTCGTCAAAGTTGCGCTCGCGGATGGTGTCCAGTATGGACGCGGCTCCGCCGGTGACATATTTGCCGGGCTTCGGGGGCTCGTTTTCTTCCTTATCGGTGTCGATGATTACGGTGAGGGTTTCGGCTTTCCAGTCCACGTCGCAGCCCAGGGCTTCACTGACGAAGCGCAGCGGCACCATGGTGCGCCAGGTGGCGGCGTCGATTTCCGGCGCGGCTTCCAGAATGACAGCGGCTTCATTTACATAGGCGGTGGTTGAACCGATATATAATAGGATGGTATCGGTATCGCGCACGGCGGTGACGCTGCGCTCGGTCTCGTCCCAGGTCACGGTGGCGTCCAAAGCTTCAAAGATGGCGCGCATGGGCACCAGGGTGCGGTCATTGACGATATAGGGCGCAGGCTCGGTGACCAGCTCGGCGCCGTCCAGCATGATGGAAATGGCGGGCGCGGGCGCGGCGGCGGGGGCTTGTTCCTCGGCGGCGGCAGCCACGCCGGCTAAGAGCAGCAC
>JAUNBV010000057.1 GCA_030526885.1 Syntrophomonadaceae bacterium | reverse complement strand
TTGGGCGCATCGGGACAGTCTTTTTTCGTACGGTGATTGGTCACTTATTGTAAGCTGAACGGTCTTTTTTTGTTAAGTGCCCGGTGTCGTTTGTTAAGTGAATGATGTGGCTTCGCCCGGCTCGCGCTCCGCTGTGTCCACCCCCTACTTCACTGGTTTTTTACTCCGCGCTCCGCACCCTGCACTCCTTGCTCCGCCCTCCGCCCGCTGCGCTCGCTTAACAACTTGTTAATAAAGGCTTTCTCCCTTCGGCCCCCGTTTAAACACTCTTATTCGTGGCTTCCTTTCCCCGCTCGTTCCCCCTGTCCCGCTGCCACGCCGGGCGGCGAAAATCAAGACCGCGCGCGGCTTGTAAATAATATATGCTTCTGGGGGCGCGTTTGATATAAGGAAGGAGTTATTTCCTCTGCCGCCTGGGGCATAAGGCATAAGGCTTTGGTTTACACTATAAGGAAAAAATGAAATGAGTGATGGTAATGGATGAACTGCATCGCAGTTTAGGGCTTTTTGTGGATATGGCGGTGGAAGCCCACGCCATGCTGCGCGGGGACGCGCGGGTGGAGGTCCCCGGGGTGAGGGAGCAGGTTCAGGAGCGGGAGCACTGCAAGGTGGTGACGATTGATATTCTTGATGCCGAGGGCGCGGCGCGCATGGGGCGGCCGCAGGGGAGCTATATCACCATAGAAGCGCCGCCGCTGAAGATCAACGACCCCTATGTGAGGGAGGACATTATCGAAGCCATCAAGGCGGTGCTGGCCCGTATGCTGGAAGGAAGGCTAAACCCGCAGGATACGGTGCTGCTGGTGGGCCTGGGCAATCGCCACGCGGTAGCGGATTCCCTGGGGCCGCGCTTCATAGAATACAGTCCCATCACCCGGCATTACTACCGTCATGTGCCGGAGGCTCTGGTGGAGGGTATGCGCCCCAGCTGCGGCATCGCCCCCGGGGTACTGGGGCTGACCGGGCTGGAAAGCTTTGAGGTGATACGGGGTATCGTGGATAAGGTAAAACCGGCCTTGTTGATTACCGTGGATTCGTTGGCCGCGCAGGACGTGCGGCGTATCGGCAACAGCATCCAGATATGCGATACCGGTATACAGCCCGGCGGGGGAGTGAACAACGCCCGCGAGGCCATTACGCAGGAAGGGTTGGGAGTGCCGGTGATAGCGATTGGCTGTCCCACCATCGTCAATGCCGCCCTGATCGCCCAACAGGCGGTGAAAAGTTTCTGCACCGACAGCGGGGTTAGCTTTGACGAGATACGGGCGGTCAATATTATCCGCGATATCCTGGCCTTTTACGAAGGGGGGCTGGCGGTGACGCCCAAGGAAGTGGACGACATCATAAAGTACACCGCCCAGACCATCGCCATGGGGGTGGGGTGCGCGCTGTTTCCGGGCATAGAGGTGGAGCAACTGGAAATGTACAGCCAGTAAACCGCGCGGCAGTATAGAAAGTTTTTCTATTCAGAGGGGAAAGTCAACTGTATCTGCTCCGGCTGCGGGGAAAGGAAGTGCAACTGGAGCCAGTCGGAGATACTGCTCAGGACTTTTGCGCGCTCGGGTTCGGGCTCATTCATGGTTTCGTGGTACAGGCCGGGGAATACGATGAGCTCTTTATCGACTGAATTGGCGCGTTCCAGTATGAGCTGGGAGCCGTAAGGGTCTACGATGGGGTCGTCGGAGCCATGGATGATCAAAAGCGGCATGCGCAGCATATCGCCGCGCAGGGAGCACACCCGGGCGGCGGCGTTAAATTCCAGAAACCAGCGGCCGGTGACTACGCCGTGCACCAGAGGGTCGGCGTTATAAGCCGCGACCACGGCGGGGTCATGGCTCAGGCCATTGGCATCCAGGCCGGAAGAAACATTCACGGTGGGGGCCACCACGCTTAAAAAGCGCGCCAGCTTCCATTTCCAGGGAGGCACTTGGATCATGGATTTCATGCCGGCGGAGGATAAGATTAAGCCGTCGATTTTATTGGGGTGGTAAACGGCGTAATAATAGGCGATCATTCCGCCCAGGCTGTGCCCCAGAAGGATCAGCGGCAGCCCCGGATTCTCATCGCGGGCAATTTTTAGCAGCAGATCGAGATCGAGGGTGTAGTCTTCAAAACGGTTGACGTGGCCGCGTACCCCGGCGGAACGCCCATGCCCGCGGTGATCCAGCGCGTAAAAGCTGACGCCCGAGCCGTCCATCCAGTTCAGCAGATTATGGTAACGGTCACAGTGTTCACCCAGACCATGGGCCAGCACTATAACCGCTTTGGGTTCCGGAGCCACCCAGCGCTTGCGAAACAGATTAAGGCCGTCATGCCCATTAAAATAGTCTTCGGTGATTTGATAATTCATCGATTTTACCTCCGAAATATTCGCGCTCTTAAACCGTCGCGACTTTTTATAGCGGTAATCACCTATATGTAGTATGATTAGAGATAATCTGTGGAGAATGCTTCGTAACCTTGGTCCAGATAAATATAATAACATACTATAACACATTATTGCCAGCTATTACATCCCTTTCACCAGTATTTTTGTAAAGGACTTTGCCCCCCTGATGCAGAACTATCGAATGACCATGACCGCGCAAGCAGGCTTCTTTAAGCTAACCCAAGCTTTTTAGCCGGGAAAGAGTTGCCAGATCAGGAGAGTATTAACAACATGTATACCGATGAACAATTGATAAAAAAGTGTCTGGCCGATGAGGTCAGCGCTTTTGATGAACTCGTCGAGCGTTACCAAAATAAAATATATACCCTGTGTTACCGCTATATGGGTAACGAAGAGGATGCCCAGGATGTGGCGCAGGAGACTTTTCTAAAGGCTTACCGTTCGCTCAGGTCGTTTAGGGGGCAGTCTTCGTTCGGAACCTGGCTCTACCGCATCTGCAATACGGTGTGTCTGGACGAGCTGCGCAAGCGAAAGCGCAGGGTAGTGGCCCTGCCGCTGGATAACGCGCCGGAGGAAGAGCGCGATCGCGGCTCGGTACGGGAAATAGCGGATGATTCCCTTTCGGGGGACAAGGTGTATGAGCAGAAGGAACTGGAACAATACATACAAACTATGCTTAACGAAATGAGAGTGGAGTACCGCAACGCTATTGTGCTGCGAGATGTGATGGGTTTCAGTTACGAGGAGATAGCGGCCATGCTAGATTGCTCGTTGGGCACGGTGAAATCGCGCATAAACCGGGGTCGGCAGACGTTGAAGAATAAAATGGAGGAGAGGGAACTTTTTCCTTGATGACAACGTCTATAGATAAACAAGGGGGCATTTACGTCATGAAATGCGATCATATGCGTAACCTCTTCTCTCCTTATGTGGACGGAATGTGCAATCCGCAGGAGAAAGGGTTGCTCGAAGAACACCTGAATAAATGTCCTGCCTGTCGGCAGGAGTTTGACAAACTGCAAATCCTCTGTGCCCATTTGGCGGATATGAGCGATATGAAGGCGCCGGAGGGATTTGCGGATGCGGTGCGTCAAAAAGTATGGCAGGAAAATATTGACGCGCACAAAAAGGTCGCCTCTCTGCATCCCAAACGGGGCGGCGCGGTGGTGGCCGCGGTGGCGGCGGCAGTGTTGCTGGGCTTTTTTGCCAGTGGCCTGATGCCGGATAATAATATCCGGGTGGCGCTGGATAAATGGCTGTCTCTTACTCCCGCAGAGCAGAACGGGGTTTCCGTTGAGGCCCTGATTGATGAAGCCCGCGATAGGATGGAGCAGGAGGAAATTCAGAGAAGAGGCGATGAACCCATAGTAACGGTGGCCGAAGCGCCGGAGGTCATCGAGGCCCCCATCGTTATCGATGCCGTGTTTGAGCCGGAGCGGGGCGCAGAGCCGGAGACGGTGGCCGCAGAGCAGGAGCCGCGTCAGATGGCTCACAAGTATTCGTCTAAAATAAAGATAGACGACGCGGGTAAGGCCATCCAGTCGCTCTATACCATAGGCGAGAACTACGGCGTCAGTCCCATGCTGGTACCCACCGAGAGCACCCTTATGTCCGAACAGGAGGACGTAGCCAAAACCCGGCTGGCCTACCTGTGGGTAGCGCCGGAAGATGCGGAAGCGGTATTGGCCGAGTTGGCTGTTTTAGGCTTTGCCACACCGGAGATCACGGTTACCGACCGCACCGATGAACTGGAAGAAGTGGCGGACTCGCTGCTGGCGGTGGAAAGGGTGCTTACCGGGGAAGGCAAGGAGCAGAGTTTGAGCGCCGCGCATAAGGAAGCCTTGGAGAGTTATTATCTTGAATTGCTTACCAAACAGACGCAAACCGAGCAGTCGGTAAACCTGGTCACCATCGAACTGGTGCTGCTGGAAATGAAGTCTTAAGCTAAACCCCATATATACCCATGAGCGGATTGGTCAGCGATGACAGGTCCGCTTTTTTTATTGTTAAAATCGCCGGTTTCAATTATAATCTACAAATACCACGTGGTACGTAATATTAATTGAAGGAGCGAATTTTGTAATGAAAGCATTGTTTTTAAGAGAAAACCTGCGTCTGTCTCTGGAGGAGACCGACAAACCGACCCTGCAAAATGCGGATGATATCATACTGAAGGTCACCGCCACCACCATCTGCGGCAGCGACCTACACATGGTGCACGGGATGTTGTACTCCCTGCCGGATTTCATCATTGGGCATGAATTCGTGGGGGTTGTGGACGAAGTGGGGACCGCGGTGCAAGACTTCAAGCCCGGCGACCGTGTGGTAGTACCCTCCGCTCCCTTCTGCGGCCAGTGCGACAAGTGTTTGCAAGGCAATTATCACCTGTGCCGCAAGGCCAGATTATTCGGCTGGCGCATCCATCCCAAATATCATTGGAACGGCGGCCAGGCCGAATATGTGCGGGTGCCCTTTGCCAACACCGGGCTGTTGCATACGCCGGACAGCGTGACCGATGAACAGGCCCTTTTTATCGGCGATATACTGTCCACCGCCTATTTCGCGGTCACCAACGCCAATCTGTCGCCGGGGCAGAGCATCGCCATCTTTGGCGCCGGGCCGGTAGGGCTGTGCGCCGTAGCCTGCGCCAAACTGTTCTCGCCCTCCCATATCATACTGATAGACATGGAAGAAAACCGCTTGGCAATGGGCGCGCGGCTGGGCGCTACCCATACCCTGAAAGCCGGCCCCGATATGCTCAAACAGCTTAAAGGCATTATCCGTCAGGGCGTGGACGTGGCCTTGGACGCAGCCGGAGTACCCGCCACGCTGTCCGATTCCATCGACGTTTGCACCAAGGGCGGGTTTATCTCGGTAGCCGGTGTGGGCCCCAGCGAATTCCCGGTACGCGTAGGCGAACTGTTTATGAAGAACCTCACCGTGAAGAGCGGCCTGGTCAATCTGGCTGAGATGCCCCGCCTGCTTAAGCTGGTGGAATGCGGCCATCTGGACCTCACTCCCATCCTGACCCATGAAATGCCGCTGGACGATATCATAGAAGCTTACCGCATTTTTGACAAACGCGAAGACGGCTGCATTAAGGTGCTGCTCAGGCCGTAATTGCTCCAACCGTTTAGGGATAGGGAGCACAAAGGACAAGAAAAGGGGAATACTATTTTTATGAAAAGGCCCGCCGGACCCCGGAGGATTGACCTTACGGAAGCGGTGGGATCGTGATGGCCGTGGCGGAAGAAAAAATAATGCTTATCGATGGCAACAGCCTGCTATACAGAGCTTTTTATGCCTTGCCCATGCTGACTACCACGGCGGGCGAGTACACTAACGGCGTGTACGGCTTCCTTAATATGTACCGCCGTTTGCTGGCGGAGCAAGACCCCAGCCATGTGCTGGTGGCCTTTGACCGCGAGCGCAAAAATTTTCGCAATGAAATATATCCCGAATACAAGGCCAACCGCTCGTCCCCGCCGGACGAGCTGCGGCCTCAGTTCGCCCTGCTCCGGGAAACCCTGGACGCCATGAACATCAAATGGCTGGAAATGTCCGGCTATGAGGGCGACGATATCATCGGCTGTTTCAGTGAGCTGGCCGCGCGGCAGGGGATGGCCGCGGTGATAGTGACCGGAGACCGCGACGCCCTGCAGCTCATCAGCGAAAACACGCATGTCTGCCTGACCAAGAAAGGCATTTCCGATATCGAGCATTACGATGTGGCGGCGGTGAAAGAAAAATGGGGCATCACTCCCGCGCAGATGCTGGAGGTAAAAGCCCTGATGGGCGACTGCTCCGACAATATTCCCGGAGTGTCCGGCGTGGGCGAGAAAACCGCGCTCAAGCTGGTAAGGGAATACGGCGCCCTGGAAGGCATATATGAACATTTGGAGGAGATCGGCGGCAAGAAGCTTAAGGAAAACCTGGCCGCCTGCCGCGAAACCGCGTTTTTGAGCCGGGAGCTGGGGCGCATCGTGACCGATATCCCGGAGCAGCCGCGCGATCTGGAGCCCTTCCGCCGTCAGGCGGCGGATGTTGAGCAACTGCGCCGATTGTATAGCCGCTTAGAATTCAAAGGCATGCTCCAGGCCTTGGACAGCGCCCCGGCGAGCGAGGAGAGCGGCGCCGCGCCGGAACCGGCGTCAGCGCCGCCGAGCCGCATCATAAACCGCCGACAGGATGCCGAGGCGTTTCTGGCCGCACTGCCCGCCGAAGGGGCGGTGGTCATTGCCGTGGAAAGCGACTACCATCACCCCATGTGGGCCAACCTGCAACGAATTTTGATCGAAGGTAAGGACGAAATCGGCGTTTTCGAGCAGCAGGGCCTGTTCAGCGAAAGCCTGGAATGGCTGCGCCCGCTGTTGGAGGATGCCGACCGCCCCAAGTATATGCACAATGCCAAAGCGGCGGAAATACTGCTAAGGCGGCAGGGTATCGCCCTGCGCGGAGTTCAGCAGGATATGATGCTGCTGGCGTACGTGCTGGACCCCGCCTTGCCGGCCGACGACTTGCCCGCCCTGCTCAAGGCACGGGAGAGGATAACGCTCAATAAGGGCGATAGCCTGAGCGCCATGGCCTGCATTTACCCGCAGACCGAGCGTATGCTGGCCGAGCTGGCCCCGGAGCAGGAGATACTGTATAAAGAAATGGAATTGCCGCTGTCCTCCGTTTTGGCGGATATGGAATACCAGGGCGTCCGGGTGGAGCGCGAGGTACTGGAGCAGATATCCGAGGAATTGAAAAGGCACCTCGCTGCCGACGCAGCCCTGATATACGATATGGCCGGTGAGACCTTTAACATCAATTCCCCGCAGCAGTTGGGGCGTATCCTATTTGAGAAGCTGGGCTTGAACACCGGCAAAAAGACTAAAACCGGGTATTCTACCGACCAAAAAGTGCTGGAAGCGCTCTATGGCGAGCATGAGATTATCGCCCATATCATGAACTACCGGCAGCTGGCCAAGCTGCAATCCACCTATGCCGAAGCCCTGCCCAAGCTCATCCATCCCGAAACCGGGCGGGTACACACCATTTTCCGGCAGACCGGCACCGTCACCGGACGCCTGTCCTCCACGGAGCCCAACCTGCAAAACATTCCCATCCGCGTGGAGGAAGGCCGCCGCCTGCGCCGGGCTTTTACCGTGTCCACGCCGCAGCGCATCCTGTTTTCCGCCGATTATTCGCAGATAGACTTGCGGTCGCTGGCTCATATCAGCGGGGATGAGATACTCATCGACACCTTTAATCAGGGGGTGGATATCCACACCCGCACCGCCGCGGAAATATTTGGCGTGCCGCTGAGCGCGGTGAAGGACGAACTGCGCCGCCGGGCCAAGGCAGTGAACTTTGGCATCGTATACGGCATCAGCGACTTCGGCCTGGCCCGGAGCGCGGGGGTGAGCCGCGCCGAAGCCAAAAGCTATATCGAAAACTACCTCGACAGTTATCCCGGGGTAAGAAATTATATGGAAAACATCGTGGAATTCGGGCGGCAACACGGCTACGTGGAAACCATTTTTAACCGCCGCCGCTATCTGCCCGATTTGAATGCGAAAAACCGTAACCTACAAGCCTTTGCCCGCCGTATGGCCTATAACACCCCCGTCCAGGGCACCTCCGCCGATATCATCAAACTGGCCATGCTGCGGTTGCATGAAGAGATTGCGCGGCAGGGCTTGAAATCCCGCATGCTTCTGCAGGTGCACGACGAGCTGGTGTTTGAAGCCGAAAAAGACGAGCTTAACGCCCTAGCCGTGGTGGTAAAGAACTGTATGGAAAACACCTGCCAGTTGAAGGTGCCGCTGGAAGTCACCATGAAACAGGGTGATAACTGGTACGACATGCGGGAGTATGTGGTTTAGAGGATGGCTGCGGCCTGGCCGCAGGGGTTCCTTGGGTGACAAGACCAAAGGGGGAAAAACATGCCGGAATTGCCGGAAATCGAGACTATCAGGCGCAATATGCTGGAACACAGGGGACGGCAAATACTATCGGCCGAGCTGTTGCGCGAAGATATTTTGCGCCGCCGCGATTATGAGGCCGACTGGCTGGCCGGGCAAAGCCTGCGCGATTTCCGGCGGCGCGGCAAATTCCTCATTGCGGAACTGGACGATATCTGTTGCCTGGTGTTTCATCTGGGGATGAGCGGACGCTTTTACGCCCTGGGCGAAGACGCCGATCAAAAACTGCCCCATGTACACTTCGTCCTCCATCTGGAGGAAGGCCATAAACTGATGTATCAAGACCCGCGCCGTTTCGGCGGGATCTGGTTTTGCCGGGACGAAGCCGCCTTGTTCGCTAAAATGGGGCCCGAGCCGCTGGAAAAAAGCTTCACCCTCAAATATTTGACAGCCCTGGTTGCGCGTCACCGTACCCCGGTAAAAAACGTACTGCTCAACCAGCAATTCATTGCCGGCTTGGGCAACATCTACGTGGACGAGGCATTGTTTTTAGCCGGCATTCGCCCGGAAAGAGCCGCCTCATCGCTCACCGCAGAGGAGATCAAAAAACTGCACCGCGCCATTCGGCAGGTACTGCAAAAAGGCATTGAAATGCGCGGCACCAGTTTCCGCGACTACCGCGACGGCTTTAACCGCCCCGGTGATTTTCAAAATTATCTTCAGGTATATGGTAAGGGCGGCCAGCCCTGCCCGCGCTGCGGCGAGGCCCTGCAAAAGGTAATCATCGGCGGGCGCGGCACGGTATTTTGCGCTCATTGCCAGGCGTAAACTCACCGTCCCCTTGGCTAAAGCATAGATTAAACCTGACGAGATGCTTTAACGGGAGGACACGGGGTGGAATTCTTGGGCGCTATCATGTTTTCGCTGGCAGTTTCGGTTGACGGTTTCGTGGCGGGATTGGCATATGGGGTGCGCAAAATACGTATCCCTGTTTTTTCGCTTCTGGTGGTGGCTTTGGCCTCGGCCGCGGCGGTCAGCGTTTCCATGCTGTGCGGGAATGTGGTGGCTTATCTTATGTCGCCGGAACTGGCCACCTCGGTGGGAGCGATTTTACTGATGGCGGTGGGGCTGTATTTTTTTATGGGGTTCTGCCGCGAACGCATCAGGGCGCTGGCGGACAGCTCGGAACCGCTATTATCGCTGGAGCTAAAGCCGCTGGGGGTGATAGTCAATATATTAAAAGACCCTGAGATAGCCGATTTTGACAGCTCCGGCGTGATAAGTTTTAAGGAAGCCCTGTTTTTAGGTGCAGCCCTGGCAATGGACGCATTTGGCGCGGGTATGGGTCTGGCGATGACCGGAGCGCCGATTTTATTGACCGCGGCGGGCGTTGGTATGGTAAAATTTATCCTGATGAATACCGGCATCCGAATGGGTCATATGCTAGAGAAGGAGCGCATGAGGCCCTGGCTGATGCTGTTGAGCGGAGGCGTCCTGTTCCTGCTGGGAATACTGGAAATACTTTAAGGCGATGGCCATAGGGGAGTTATAGCATGAAAATCATCGGGCTTACCGGAGGGATAGCTTCGGGGAAATCCACTGCCAGCCAGATATTGCGGGAGTTGGGCGCGGCGGTCATCGATACCGATAAGTTGGCGCACCGCATCATGGAACCGGAGCAACCGGCGTGGCATGATATCGTGGAACATTTTGGCCCGGAGGTATTGAATCAGGATAAAACCATTGACCGCGCGGCGATGAGCGCCATCGTTTTCCGGCAGCCTGACCGGCTGGAGTTGCTGAACCGTATCACTCATCCCCGCGTGTTTGAAATGCTGCGGCAGGAACTGGCGCACCAAGAAGCCCAGCGCCCGGACGGGCCGGTGTTTATTGAAGCTGCTATCCTGTTTGAGTCGGGATTGGACGAGATGTGTGATGAGGTGTGGGTAGTGTGGGTGGACAGCGACACCCAGATCAAACGCCTGATGGAGCGCAATGGCTTTGACCGGGAGGAAGCGGCCAGGCGCATCGCCGCCCAGATGCCGCTCGATGAAAAGGCCAGGCGCGCTGAAGTGCTGATCGACAACCGTGGCGACCTGGAACAACTGCGGCATCGTACCGAACAGGCCTATAGAGCGCTGATTTAGGGGGCGAAGGTTTATGCCCGCGAGGAGTACGGGCCTAAAACGGTAGCGACCTCTGTGTTTATAATGTATTTTCCTCCAATTGTGACCTCGTTTTCCCTTTAAAGCCATACCCCCTTTATTTCTGACAAGGAGGTTTCCTCAATTTGGCACGCAAAGCCAACCGCGGCGGCAAGCTGCTGTTATGGTTTATTCTACTGCTTATGATTACGTCTTTGATAATCTTCCCCCGCTGGGCGCGGCTGTTTTATCCGTTGCCTTATCAGGAGGTGGTGTACAGCTATGCCCTGAGCAATGAGCTGGACCCCTGTCTGGTGTTTGCGGTCATCAGGACCGAAAGCCGCTTTCAGCACGATGCCGAATCCGCCGCCGGAGCCAGCGGATTGATGCAGATCATGCCCGAGACCGGGGCATGGATCGCCATGAAGATGGGGCAGGATGACTTTGATGTCAGTTCCTTGCAGGAAGCGGAGACCAATATAGCTTACGGCTGCTGGTACTTAAGCTATCTGCTGCAAGAGTATAACGGCGACATGTGCCCCGCCCTGGCGGCATATAACGCCGGCAGCAGCCGGGTCAACGCATGGCTTAACGAAGGCGTTTGGGACGGGGAAAGAAGCACCTTAAAACACATCCCCTATGAGGAGACCCGCGAATACGTAAATAAAGTGCTCAACAACTACGAGGCCTACCGCGCCATATATTAGCAACATCTAAAAGCCATCAAAAAAGCCCCGCAAAAAATTTTCTTTTTGCAGGGCTTTTTTATTCCGTAGCGAATTTGACAAGTTAGAGTAAATTTTGCTTCTATAAATTAAGTGAAGCAAGAAAGAAGGAGTGTGTATAAATGTCAGCCAATTTCG